>JBEUIR010000176.1:0-5193 GCA_040415395.1 Candidatus Thiothrix namsaraevi | reverse complement strand
GGTGGCATGAAAATCCGTCATTCAATAATACTAGCAGCCAGCATCCTATTATTTCCCGTCACATTATGGGCGCAAACGGTGGTACTGGTACACGGCTTCCAAGGCAATGGCATGGATTGGCGCAAACAAGGCGTTACCCCGGTATTGCAGCAATACGGCTGGGTAGACGGCGGTAATGTGGTCATGACGCCACAAGGCGCTTACAGCATCGGCAATCCCGCCGTGAAGCCAGAACGCATTTTCTACACGCTGGAATTACCCTCGCGAGCCCCGATTATGCTGCAAACCTATTGGCTAAACACCTATTTGCAACACCTTCATGCCCAACGCCAAGAACCACTGACCTTGGTCGGGCATTCGGCAGGTGGTTTGGTCGCACGCGCTTGGTTGGTCAGCGCCAATAGTGTGCCAGTGGATACCTTGGTAACGGTAGCGACCCCGCACGTTGGTACACCCAGCGCGGATCTGGCGAGTTTGGCAACCGATACCCCAATGGGCTTTTTCACGAACATGATGGGCCTTGATAGATGGAGCGATGAGCCGGATGATTTATACGATGACCTGCGGGTAGAACAACCGGGGCGGTTTTTGTATTGGCTGAATCATCAGCCGCATCCACCGATTCGCTATGTATCGGTGGTGCGGGATAACCAGATGCGCCCCGACCGTTTTGATTTTGTGGTGCCAACTTACAGCCAAGACATGAACAATACGTTTGCCCTGCGCGGTAAGTCTGAATATTGGACAGTGCCACGTTCGCACTTTTTGAGTATTCGGGACGGTTATGTGTTGGCGCGGATTTTGACGCACTAAGATGTGCCAGAAAACTCCGATTTCCTACCGCACATTCGGTTAGAGTGCTGAATGCAGTAGCAGCTTGCAGTATACTTGCCCCCTTTCAGGCATAAACGTAAAGCAAGTAAGTTATGGCTAACTATGACCTTTCCACCTTTCAAGGGCTGATTCTGGCTCTGCAAGATTACTGGGCGCAACAGGGCTGCGTCATTATGCAACCGTATGACATGGAAATGGGCGCGGGTACCTTCCACCCCGCGACCTTCCTGCGCTCCATTGGCCCTGAGCCGTGGCGTGCGGCATACGTGCAACCGTCGCGCCGCCCCACAGACGGGCGTTACGGCGAAAACCCCAACCGTCTGCAACACTATTACCAGTTTCAGGTCTTGCTAAAGCCGTCACCGGATAATATTCAGGAACTCTACCTCGGTTCGCTGCAAATGCTTGGTTTTGACCCGCTGGTGCATGACATTCGCTTTGTTGAAGACAACTGGGAATCGCCAACGCTGGGCGCATGGGGCTTGGGTTGGGAAGTGTGGTTGAACGGCATGGAAGTTACCCAGTTCACTTACTTCCAGCAAGTCGGCGGCTTGGATTGCAAACCGGTCAGCGGCGAGATTACCTACGGTCTGGAACGCCTCGCGATGTACATGCAAAACGTGCAAAGCGTCTACGATCTGGTGTGGACAAAAGGCCCGCAAGGGGTTGTCACCTACGGCAACGTTTACCACCAGAACGAAGTTGAGCAATCCACCTATAACTTTGAACACGCCAATGTTGAAGCGCTGTTCCACACATTTGACGTGTGTGAACGCGAAAGCCAACGCCTGATCGAAGCCGGATTGCCCTTGCCTGCTTACGAACAAATGCTCAAAGCCTCGCACACCTTCAACTTGTTAGATGCACGCAAAGCGATTTCTGTGACCGAACGCCAGCGCTTTATTTTGCGGGTGCGCACCTTGTCGCGGGCGATTGCCGAAGCCTATTACAACGTCCGTGAAGCTTTGGGCTTCCCAATGCTGCTTGCGGGAGAAAAATAATGTTACACGATTTATTGGTGGAAATTGGCACGGAAGAGTTGCCACCCAAAGCCCTGAAAAAACTCTCCGACGCTTTCACAACAGGCATCGTTGCGGGTCTAGCCGAAGCGGGTTTAGCCGCTGCCGAAGTACACCCTTACGCTGCACCACGCCGTTTGGCAGTGTGGTTGCAAGGCGTACTGGTACAGCAAGCCGACCAAATTATCGAGCGCAAAGGCCCCGCGTTGGCGGCGGCGTTCGATAAAGAAGGCAACCCCAGCAAAGCGGCGGAAGGGTTTGCGCGTTCGTGCGGCGTGACGTTTGCGGACTTGCAACAGATTGATACCGACAAAGGCGGCTGGCTGATCTTCCGCCAGCAACAGGTTGGGCAGCAAACCACCGCGCTGTTTCCTGCGATTGTGGAAAAATCCCTCGCAGCACTGCCGATCCCGAAGCGGATGCGTTGGGGTAGCGGCACAGCGGAATTCGTGCGCCCGATTCATTGGATCGTGATGCTGGCGGATGATGCCGTGATTGATGCCGAAATTCTCAGTATCAAAACCGGACGCGCAACCCGTGGACACCGTTTCCATGCGCCTGCTGCCGTCGCGATTACCACGCCTGCGGATTACGCGGTGCAATTGGGTGATGCGTATGTGGTTGCGCGGTTTGAAGCACGTCGTGACATGATCAAGACTAAAGTCGAAGCCCTTGCTGCCGAACTCGGCGGCACAGCTATCATGCCCGACGACTTGCTGGATGAAGTCACCGGCTTGGTCGAATGGCCTGTCCCCGTGGCAGGGCGTTTTGAGGAACGTTTCCTCGACGTGCCGCAGGAAGCCCTGATTTCCACCATGCAGGACAACCAGAAATACTTCGCGCTGGTCGATGCTGCGGGCAAACTGATGCCAAACTTCATCACGGTTGCCAATATCGAAAGCCGCGATGTGACCCAAATTTCGACGGGGAACGAGCGCGTGATTCGCCCGCGTTTCAGCGATGCCGAATTCTTTTGGACACAAGACAAAAAGACATCGCTGGAAAGTCGCCGCGAACAGCTCAAGAAAATGGTGTTCCAGCAAAAACTCGGCACGTTGTACGACAAGTCCGAGCGCGTCGCATTACTGGCGGCGGACATAGCCAAACGCATGGGCGGGGATGAAGCCTTAGCCATCCGCGCAGCACAACTCGGCAAGTGCGACCTCGTGACTAGCATGGTGTTTGAATTCACCGAACTGCAAGGCACGATGGGGCGCTATTACGCCAACCATGATGGCGAAGCAGCAGAAGTCGCCAGCGCAATGGAAGAGCAATACATGCCGCGCTTTGCGGGTGACGAACTGCCTTCCACCGCTACCGGACGTATTTTGGCGCTGGCGGAACGACTGGATACCCTCACCGGCATTTTCGGCATCGGGCAAAAACCGACGGGTGCAAAAGACCCGTTCGCGTTGCGCCGTGCGGCATTGGGCGTATTGCGTATCTTAATCGAACTGCAATTGCCCTTGGATTTAGCCGATTTGCTGGATAAAGCTGCTGACGGTTTAACCCCACACCTCGGCAGCAAGCCGGATACGCAGGAAGCACTGGATTACATCCTAGAGCGCCTACGTGCTTACTACCAAGAGCAGGGCATTGGCGCGGAATTGGTGGAAGCGGTTGCCTCCCTCAAGCCGACCCAACCGCTGGACTTTGACCGCAGGGTGAAGGCGGTGGCTGCATTCCGCGAATTAACGGCTTCTGAAAGCCTTGCAGCGGCAAATAAGCGGATTGGCAATATTCTCAAGAAGGTCGATGGCAATTTGCCAGAAAGCGTGAATCCCGGTTTGTTACAGCTTGCGGCGGAACAAGCCTTAGCTGATGCGGTGCAATATCAGGAAAACAAGGTCGTGCCATTGTTTGCAGCGGGTCAATACGACGCAGCATTGCTGTCATTGGCGGAATTGCGCGAACCGGTGGATAAGTTCTTTGATGACGTTATGGTCATGGTGGACGATGTGGATTTGAAACACAACCGGCTGGCGTTGCTGAATCGCTTGCGTGGGCTATTCCTGCGTGTGGCGGATTTGTCGGTGTTGTAATGTCTTGAACTGGGATTTTCGGGATTAAAGGATTAACAGGATGTAAGAGGGAGACTTCTTCATCCTGCCAATCTTTCAATCCTAGAAATCTCAGTTCAGATAAATTCGGCACTCGGTTTGCGCACTGCATCCAAACGGTAAGGTGTCGGATCAATACACGGCGTGCGCCCCAACATAACATCCGTCAGCAATTGCACCGACGCCAACGCCATCGTCACCCCATAACGGTAATGCCCGGCATTCACATACAGCCCGGCAATTTCCGGGTGCGCATCAATATAGGGAACCCCGTTCGGTGAGCCGGGGCGTAAACCACTCCAATGGTTATTGATCGGCAAATCGCGTAACGCTGGCATCATCTCATAAGCTATTTCGCGCAATTCATCCAAGCCATCAGTGGTGGTTTGCTTATCAAACCCGCGCATTTCCAAGGTGGAACCGCACAAAATACGCCCATCTTGACGCGGAATCAGGTAACGCCCCTCATGCAATACAATGCGCTTGAGCAAGCCTTTCGGCCCTCGGAACAAAATCATTTGCCCCTGCACCGGGCGTATATCCACATGCAATGCCTGCATTTCCGGGAACAAGCCCGTCCACGCCCCCGTAGTGAGAATCACATTATTCGCTTTGAAAACTTCATTGCCCAACTTCACCCCAGTCACGCGCCCATTCGCCGTTTCCAACCCCGTAACGGGGTAATGTTCCGCGATTTCAATCGGTAACAAGCGCAAACTGGTGCGCAACGAGTCAGCAATCCGGGGGTTACGCATTTGGGCAATGTCAGACATAAACATGCCTTGCGAGAAAGATTCTGCCAATTGTGGTTCGCAAGCTTGCATTTCTGCTGTTGAGCTTAGCGGCTGCAAAGTGCAACCCCACTGTTGCGCCCAGGCTTGCGCAATAACGGATTCAGTTGCATCCGTCATCAGTAAGCCGGAACGAATCCATTGCGGATCGATTCCCGTCGCGGCTTGCAAGGTGTCACACAAAGCGGGGTAATGTTGCTGGCTGTATTGGCTCAGCCGTGAAATAGCATCCGGGTAACGCCAAGGGTAAAGCGGGGACAAAATACCACCGCCTGCCCATGTCGATTCTTTGCCCAATTCGCCTTGGTCGATGATCATGACTTTCATACCCGCTTCGTGCAAGAAACGGGCTGTCAACATACCTAAAATGCCACCACCGACAATAATTGCGTCTTTCATGCATCTTGCGCGAGATACCCCGTCCTTACTTCGACTGCGCTCAGTACAAGTCAGGTCGGGGAGGAATAGCGCGTCGGCGGTAGCCGACCC
>JBEUIR010000175.1:0-5226 GCA_040415395.1 Candidatus Thiothrix namsaraevi | reverse complement strand
GTGGTGAAAGAGGCGGCACAACTCGGCGAGTCTTTGTCATGATCGTAACCTTTGTGTCGCAATGCCAGAAAAAGTCCCTCGATATTACCCGCCAAGTGCTGGATGCCTACGCTAACCGCATTGGGGAACGCACTTGGCAAACGGTGATTACACAGGAAGGCTTGAATGCGGTACGTTCGCGCCTTGCTAAAACTGCCCGCAAAACCACGGCGGTATCGTGTCATCGGATGCGTGGCACGAGCCGCACTGAATTGGTGTGGATTGTGGGCAATCGTCGCCAGTTTGATGAAGTTGGCAATGTGCCGGTCAACCGTACCCAGCGGGATTTGCACAAGGAAGATTGGGAAGACGACTGGCGTTTCCTGCCCTTGCTGAAAGTGTTGATTGCGCTTGCAGCGTTGTTCCACGATTTTGGGAAGTCGTGGAATCATTTTCAGGGGATGCTGGCAAACCCGAACAACAAAAATAAGCGTGACCCACTCCGGCATGAATGGATTTCGTTGCTGCTGTTCAAGGCATTGGTGAACGGTAAAACGGATCAGGAATGGTTAGCGGATACGTTGGCACTCAAAGCCATGAATCCCAAAGCGCGGCAGGCTTTCATGAAAAAGCTGCTGGCGGATGCGCTACCCAGTAAAGCGGATGCGGATTATCCATTTGAGACAGGTTTTGCTCAGTCACGGCTGGCAACGTGGGTGGCTTGGCTGATTGTGACGCACCATAAGTTGCCACGTTTTCAGTGGGACAAGTCCGAAGCTATTCCGTTTTCCAATGGGAATAAGCCAGTCAAACGGCAAGCGTTGCTGGAGTGTATTTCCCGCGAGATGGGTTACATCAAAGACTTTGCTTGGGTGTTTGCTGAGAAAAAGGATTGGAAGTTTGCGAATGGTTTGCCGTTGCTGTCTGACCCGTGGTGTAAAGAAGCAGCGCGTTGGGCGGGTAAAGCGCAAGCTGTATTGAGTTTGCTGGATGAGGCGGAAGCGGTGGAACGCTTGTTGCTGACGTTGGCGCGGCTGGCGTTGATGTTGGGCGATCATCATTATTCCTCGCAGGAAAAAGACCCGCAGTGGCGCAGTGATATGCAGCTCTATGCCAATACGGGTAAGGATAAAGAGGGCAATCGTCCTCTCAAACAGCAACTCGATGAACATTTGGTCAAGGTTGCCGATGCCGCGCTGAAAATTGGGCATTTGCTGCCAGCGTTTGAAAAAGAATTGCCGCGAGCGCGGGATGTACGAGCATTGCGTAAACCATCGCCGCCAGCCTTTGCTTGGCAGAACAAAGCGGTACAAGCCTTGGCAACATGGCGCAAAGCACATGCGCTGGTAGAGAACGGTTTCTTTGCCGTTAATATGGCGAGTACCGGCTGCGGTAAAACCTTCGCCAATGCCAAAGTCATGGCAGCACTGCATGACGATAACAGCCTGCGTTACAACCTTGCGTTAGGGTTGCGTACCCTGACCTTGCAAACGGGTGATGAATACCGCGATAAGCTCAAGTTGGATAATACCGAACTGGCGGTGCTGATCGGTTCGGCAGCGGTGCGCTTTCTGCATGAGCAACGCCAAGATGGGCAAACCGTAGGGAGTGAAGATGAGGCGGAAACGTCTGGTTCAGCATCGGCGCGTTCCCTGAGCGAAGGCATGGAAATTGTGTACGAAAGTGCCGTGCCGGATGAGCGTTTGAGTACGGTGTTGCGTGACACTAAAAGCAAAAGTTTGTTGTACGCACCTGTAGTGGTATCGACCATCGACCATTTGATGCCAGCCACCGAAGGCGTGAATGGCGGGAAGCATATCTTGCCAACCTTGCGGCTGATGTCAGCGGATTTGGTGATTGATGAGGTGGATGATTTTGATCAGCAGGATTTGCCTGCGATTGCGCGGTTGGTACATCTGAGCGGGATGTTGGGGCGCAAGGTGATGATTTCCTCGGCGACGATTCCGCCAGCGATTGCCGAAGGTTTGTTTCATGCGTATCAGCAGGGCTGGAAGTTGTTTGCCGCGAGTCGCCAGCGCAAAGCGGGGGTAACAGCATTCTGGTTGGATGAGTTCGGCAATAATTTGCAACTGGTGACGGATGAAGATGGCTTTCAGTCAGCACATCAAGCCTTTGTCGGCAAGCGTTTGAAAGCCTTGGCGCGGGAAACGCAAGTCAGGCGCAAAGCTCGTGTGTTGCCTTTGTCACGCGAAGGTATTCAAACCGAAGATTTGCAGCAGCATTGGTTTCAGCAGGTGTTGAGCAGTGCGATTAGCCTGCATCGGCAATATGGCGTTGAAGATCAGGCGACGGGTAAACGCTTGTCTGTCGGTGTGGTGCGGGTGGCGAATGTTGACCCGTGTATCAACTTGAGCCGCTATTTGTTGGGTTGTGCATTGCCAGAGGATGTGGCGATTCGGGTGATGCCGTATCACAGTCGTCAGGTGTTGTTGCTGCGTTCTGAGCAGGAAAAGCATTTGGATAGCGTCCTTAACCGCAAGCAAAACCGCCAACCGCAGGATAATTTGCTGATCAAGCAGCACTTGCAGCATTGCACCAAACCCAACCTGATTTTCATCTTGGTGGCAACGCCAGTGGAGGAAGTCGGGCGTGATCACGATCTGGATTGGGCGGTGATTGAGCCGTCGTCGTTGCGTTCGATTATCCAGATGGCGGGGCGGGTGATGCGGCATCGGGTGGTGAGTGGGTTGGCGGGGGCGAATCTGTTGCTGATGGAATACAACCTGAAGGGTTTTGTGGGGCAACAAAAAGTGGTGTTCCAGCAACCGGGTTATGAGAGTTCCCGTTATCCGCTGGCGACACACCGTTTGACTGAGTTGCTGGATACGCAAGCCTTGGCGGAACGGGTCGATGCTGCGCCGCGTATTCAATGTGCTGCTACGTTGCAGCCCACGACAAGCTTGTCAGACTTGGAACATCAGGTGTTGCAAGACATTATGACCAAGGCGGATTTCACACCAAAAACCGTGCAGGGTTGGACGCAGGGGGCGTTTTACCTCACCAGTTTGGCGCAACAAGTGACGCGCTTCCGCGATTCTGAGCAGGATGAAGCTTACAAGCTGCACATTGAAGAAGGCGCGTTGGTATTACGTCTGCCGCTTGAAGAGGGCGTACAGGGTAAGCAAGCGCATAACCTGCATATCGAAACGCTTGAACCTGAATTGCGGGGGCGGTTGTGGTTGACACTGGATTACCCCGATTTGATTGAAGAACAGCGGCGTACCTTGGGCTATAGCACGCGCCGTACTTGCGAATTCTTGGGCGAGATTCGCCTGCCAGACAAGGAGGGTGAACAGCATTTTGTGTTTATCCCAGAGCTTGGATTTGAACGACGGAGAAAAGGTGCATGACAAACCCGATTGTCGATTTTTTGGAGAAGCGTAAGCAGGATAAGCTGAAAAAGCCTGCGAAACCCGTGGAAGAGATTGAGCAGGACTTCCGGTTAGATACGTGGGTAGTTGGGGCTGCAAATCGTGCCGCCCAGCTCAGTCTGGTGTCACACCCCGGCAAGTTTAGCCACCCCGATGCGCGGATTACGCCCGTGTTGTTTGCGGGTGAATACGCCGCTGATGGTTATGTGCGTTCCGGCAATGCGAAGGCGGGGCAGGATGTGGTTGGCAACGCGGCGGCTTTGGATGTGTACGCTTTCCTTTCAGTCGTGTTGGACGATGGGCGCAACGTACTGGAACACTTTGAAGCCAACAGTGCCGTTCTGAAAGCCTTGTTAGCCGTGGGTGAGGAAACGTTTGCGGCGTGGCGCACGGCGTTTCTGCAAATCAAAGCGGTGGATGGGGGGGCGAAAACGCATACCAACGTGAAGCAGGTGTATTTTCCGGTGGCAGAGGGTTATCACTTGCTGTCGGTGCTGTATCCGTCGGGCTTGATGACGGAACACCGCGAACGCTTGCGCCAGATGAAGTTTTCCGATGCCACCAAAGCAGCACGAGAAGCGCGGCGTAAAGAGCTATTCCACGAACAAGGTTTTGCCGATATGACGGGGTTGTTGACGCTGCATTTCGGTGGGACGAAGCCGCAAAACATCAGCAAGCTGAATAGCAATAACGGCGGTGAAGCGTGGTTGATGCCGTGTTTTCCGCCGGAGTTACAGCAGCATTACCTGCATTTGCCGAAAGCGGATTTTTTCCAATGGTTGCGTTGGGATGCGGACTGGAACGAGATCATCACCGCCCTGCACAAGTTATTGCAGACCGATTACAACAACGTCGAGATTCGTCAGTACCGCCAGCGGCGTATTGAGCAATTGTTTGATTGGGTGATGGGACGGGCGGTGTTGTTGCAACAGCAGCCAGCGGGTTGGTCGGGGGCGGAAGGTTTTCGTTTACCAGCGGCGCAACGCTTTTGGTTGGATGCGGCATACCGCGAGAGCAATTCCGCACCGGAGCAATGGCAGGAAACCATTACTCGCAGCATGAGCGAGTGGGTCGTGACCAGCTATAAACGTTTCCGCAAAAAACAGGGCGATGCTGTGAGTTTGGGTGAAATCGAAGTCAAGGCGTTTCAGGCAGAAATGCTGGGGTATGCGCGTGAGCATGAGGAGTTTTTGCTGTGAGTCAGTATGTGTTACTCAAACATCTGCGGGTGCAGAACGCGAATGCGATTGCCAGCCCGTTTACTTTCGGTTTTCCGGCAGTCACAGCGTTTATGGGGTTGGCTCATGCGCTGCAACGTCACTTGAACCCGACGGCTGACCCTGATGAATTGCTGATTCGGGGTGTGGGGATCGCGAGCCATGCGTTCACGATGCAAGATCATCAGGACAATTACAGCCGGACGTTACGCTTGACCGCGAATCCGCTGGATAAGGATGGCAATCGCCCGTCATTCGTGGAGGAGGGGCGGTGTCATTTGACGGTTTCGTTAGTGCTGGAAGTGGATAATTTGCCGGATGGACGACCGTTGGAACGCTTGCTGGCGCAGTTTAAGCCGTTGTTGTTGGCACGGTGTAAATTGGCGGGCGGCGATATTCTGGATGTGGGTGCGGTGCAAACGCTGAAGGATGACAAAGCCAGTTTGCGTTGTGTGATGCCGTCCTACGTGCTGATGGAACGCCGTGAGTTGATGCAAGAAGCGATGGCGAACGGACAGGACGCGCTGGATGCGTTGCACGGTTTCTTGCAAATTCGCCATACCAGCGAGCGCATCAAGGAGGGCGAAGATAAGGCTACTTGGCATAGCCAGCGGGCGCGTTCGGGTTGGCTTGTGCCG
>JBEUIR010000174.1:0-5272 GCA_040415395.1 Candidatus Thiothrix namsaraevi | reverse complement strand
CTTCATCATCCAACCCCCCTTGCCGATTAATGCGCCGATTTGCCAACACATACAACCACAGCAACCCCGCCATCATCACAATCAACGCCACGCTAAACGCTGCCCCGAACGGCCAATCACGCACCACCAAAAACTGATTTTTAATGATATTCCCCAGCAATAAGTTTTTCGCGCCCCCCAGCAAATCCGCCACGTAGAACATGCCCATCGCCGGTAAAAACACCATCAAACTTCCCGCAATAATCCCCGGCATGGTCAGCGGCACAATAATCAACCGAAAACGCGCCCAGAAACTCGCCCCCAAATCTTGCGCCGCCTCCAACAAGGTTCCATCCAACTTGCCGAAACTCGACACCAACGGCAACACCATAAACGGCAGCAACACGTACACCAAGCCAAACACCACCGCAAACGGCGTGTACAACAATTGCAACGGCTCATCAATCAGCCCCATACTCATCAACGTGCTGTTCACAATGCCTTTATTGCCTAAAATCAACTTGATAGCGTAAGTCCGAATCAGGCTATTCGTCCAAAACGGCACAATCATCAAAAACAGCAACACCCCGCGCCACACCGTCGGCAATTTCGCCAACAGATACGCAAACGGATACCCCAAGCCTAAGCAAATCAGCGTAGTCAGTGCCGACAGCCACAAACTGCGCCAAAACACTTCCGCATACACCGGCTCAAATAGCCGTTCCCACGAATTCAAGGTCAGCGGCCACACCGCCAAATGTTGCGCATCCGGCGACATCACACTGGTCAACACCACCAAAAAGTGCGGAACCAGCACAAACAAACCCAGCCACACCAGCGTCAGCACAATGGCAAACCGCCGGAAATTCAACAGCTTCATGCTTTACCCGCCCCTTCCGCAGGGATCACATGCTCCCAACCCGGCACCCAGTCGACACCGACTTTTTGATTAATGCTGTAATCGAAATCGGGGTCATCTTCGTCGAAAAATTCATGCGCCATGACCGTTTGCCCGTTTTCCAACCGAATATGCGAATTCAGGGTTTGTCCGGTGTAATTGCGCTCCAGCACCACACCGGGGAAACCTTTGCGTTTCGCCACATCCGGCTGGCAATCAATGCGCAAATCTTCCGGGCGCAACATCACATGCACCTTATCGCCCACCGCAAAACGGTGGTCACACCGAATTTCGCGTTCCACGCCGTTAATCATGGCTTGGTACTGGTATTCGCCTAGTGCATGGGTAATTGCGCCGTCAAACACATTGATTTCCCCGATGAATTGCGCCACGAACAAATTACGCGGGGCTTCGTAGATTTCGCGGGGTGTGCCAACTTGCTGCGCTTGCCCGTTGTGCATGACCAAAATCCGGTCAGACATCGACAACGCCTCCTCCTGATCGTGGGTGACGTACACAAAGGTAATCCCCAACTGGCGTTGCAATTGCTTGAGTTCCAACTGCATTTGTTGACGCAATTTATAATCGAGTGCGCTGAGTGATTCATCCAATAACAAAATTTTCGGGCGATTCACCACCGCACGCGCAATCGCCACGCGCTGCTTTTGCCCGCCGGAAAGCTGATGCGGTTTGCGCGTCGCAAAATCGGATAAGCGCACAATCGCCAGCGCATCTGCCACCCGTACCGCCATATCCTGCGGATTCACCCCCGCCATTTTCAACCCAAATGCCACATTGTCGAATACGCTCAAATGCGGAAATAGCGCGTAACTCTGGAAAACGGTATTCACCGGACGCTTTTCCGCAGGCATTCCGGCAATATCGTCATCATTCAGCAGGATTTGCCCTTCATTCGGCTGCTCAAAGCCCGCAATCAGGCGCAATACCGTGGTTTTACCGCAACCCGAAGGACCTAAAATCGTGAAAAATTCGCCGTCATGGATAGTGAGGTTAAATTCGGACAGCACTTCCTGAGCGGCAAAGCGTTTGCTGACATTGCTCAGGGTGAGGATCGGAGGTCGGTTCAATGGCTACTCCTAGCGTAAATTGCCTAGCGTGACGGGGTGTCATCCATTATATTTCCCACACGCACAGATTCAATGGATAATATCCTCGCTAACTGAAGGAATTGGAAGAACTCGACCACCCATGAAAATTACCCGACGCTTACGCTGGCTACTGGCAGGCGGCATCTTATTAATGACGCTGCTGTTTTTGCTGTTCCTATTTTTTGCCACCAAAAATTTCCTCGATTTATGGGACAGGCTGCAATTACTCCCCACATGGCTGTTCTATACCTACAGCACGCTAATTGTCGCGGTTATATTGTTCAGCGGCTGGCTCATCGTAAAACTGGTATCGGGCGGGCGTTCCACCACAGCCCTCAAGCGCCCT
The DNA here is from genome assembly GCA_040415395.1 of Candidatus Thiothrix namsaraevi. Classification (GTDB taxonomy): domain Bacteria; phylum Pseudomonadota; class Gammaproteobacteria; order Thiotrichales; family Thiotrichaceae; genus Thiothrix; species Thiothrix namsaraevi. The sequence goes on along the minus strand of JBEUIR010000174.1, from coordinate 2,940 downwards.
GCCCCCAAACCCGTCACCGAAGCCTCGCTGACCCAAGACATCGCACAAATCAAAGCAGCGGGCATGGATACCACGCCGCTGGAAGTCGAAATCGCCGAATTACAAGAGCGCAGAACGGCTGGAAACGTCCATGTTGCTTTTTTCGGCGACATTAGTACCGGCAAATCGTCCATTATCAAAGCCCTATTGCCGGAAGCTGGTGTGGAAATCAACCTGCGCGGTGGTTCAACCCGCGAGATTCGCGAATACACCTGGCAAATCTTGGCAGGCGACCGCCTATTACTCACCGACTTACCAGGAAGAAATGAAGCCGAAGGCACACTCGATGCCGCCGCCCGCGATGAAGCAATTCGGGCGCACATTGTGGTATACGTCACCGATTCCGACCTCAGCCGCACCCAATTTCAAGACTTGCAAGAATTAGCTGCCTTTGGTAAACCGTTATTAATTGCCATCAACAAACGTGACCAATACACCGCCGAAGAACAAGCGCAACTCGCTCAACGCATCCGCAGCCGCTTCGACTCCCCTAAAATAACCGAAACGCCGAAAGTATTATTCATCCAATCCGGCGGCACGGAGGAAATAGTGCGCGTTTACCCTGATGGGCGTGAAGAAACCATACAACGCCCCCGCAAAACTGATATTTCCGCCCTCGCCACCCATTTGCAAACCGAAATCGACCAGCGACTGGACAACCTGACACAACAACGCGATACCAGCGTTTTGAATCTCGTGCAGGAAAAACTCGACACCACCCGTGAAGATTACCGGCGCACCCAAGCTGAAAAAATCGTGCGCAGCTATACCCACAAAGCCATACTGGGCGCATTGGCTTCCGTCAGCCCCGGCACGGATCTGGTGATTCAAGGTGTAATCGGCACGCGCATGGTACAAGAACTCTGTAAACTGTATGACAGCCCGGTCAGCCAACTCGACATCGACCAATTCCTAAACTTCACTCAGGGGAAGTTGGGAAAAAGCATCCCGCTGCTGCTTGCCGTCGCCGGAAATGGCTTAAAAGCCTTCCCCGGTGTTGGCACTGTCGCAGGCGGTTTGGTACATGCCGTGGCTTATGGGCTAATTTTTGACGCGCTCGGCAAATCCGTCGCGCACACCCTCGAACAACGTGGCGCACTCAAAGCAGCGCCCGCCGCCGCAACATTTCAGGAGATGCTCAGTGGAAATCTGGAAGAACGTACAAAAACATTTGCCAGATTGGTTATTGAACAGTATCGGGGCAAGTAAGGAAGAAGCGACCAGCGCCGCAGTCGTAGTAACCGCACCGCCACCGAGTAGCGGCGACACGCACTTGCAACTAGCCACCGAAAGCTTGCGGCAATTGCTTGACGACTCCCGCATTCCCGATGATGTGCGCGAAAGCTTGCGCAATGACTACACCCAAGTACGCGGAATGCTCGACAAGCTGGAACACGGGCATGTCCACATTGCCGTTTTTGGGCGGGTCAGTGTGGGGAAATCCTCCTTGCTGAATGCCTTATTGGGGCAACCGGTGTTTAGCGTCAGCGTTTTGCATGGCGAAACCCGCAGTGTCAATATGCAGCAATGGCAGGAATACAGCGATGGCGGTATTTTCCTCATCGACACCCCCGGTATTAATGAAATCGACGGCGAATCCCGCGAAAAAATGGCACATGAAGTCGCCAGCCGTGCCGATTTGGTATTATTCGTGGTCGACGGCGATTTAACCGATGTGGAATTCCAAGCGCTCAAAACCGTGACCAGTTCGCATCGCCCTACTCTGCTAGTCGTGAACAAAGCCGACCGTTACACCGAAAAAGAGCAGCAGCAATTGCGCAGCATTATGCGCACTCGCACGCAAGGCGTGATCGCCCCGGAAAACCTGATTTTCACCACCGCACAAGCCAGCCGCCAAACCATTATTTACGTGAATGAGCACGGTGAAGAAATCGAAGGCATCCGCGAACGCCCGGTGAATATCAGCGCTCTCAAAACCCGCTTGTGGGACATTATCGAAGCCGAAGGCAAAACCCTTGCCGCCCTCAATGCCACTCTGTTTGCTGGGCATCTCAGCAAGGAAGTTGGGCAACGCATTCTTGCCATTAAACGCGAACTCGGCGAAAAAACCATCCGCCTGTATTGCATCGGCAAAGGCGTTGCCGTGGCATTCAACCCAATTCCGGTGGCAGACTTGTTGGCGGCTGCCGCGATTGATGCCAGCATGATTGTTCACTTATCGAAACTGTACGGCTTACCCATTTCCCGCAATGAAGCCAGTGACTTGATCCGTACCATACTGGGGCAAATGCTGTTACTGGCGGGAACTGTCTGGGCAGTGCATTTGGTTTCTTCCGCCATGAAACTAGGCACGGGCGGTATTTCCACTGTCATTACTGGCGCGGCACAAGGTGCAGTGGCTTGGTACAGCACCTTAGTGGTTGGGCGTGTCGCCGAAGAATGGCTGGCAAATGGCAAATCATGGGGCGAAGTTGGTCCTAAGCTCACCGTCGAACGTATTCTGGAATCACTGGATCGGGATTCGGTATTAACCGAAGCGCGGGAAGAAATCCTGACATATTTACACAAAACGGTTAAAAACCCGCAAAACTAATAATTGTTCAGCCCCCTATGAAGAACCTCACCCCCCGCCCCCTCTCCTTGACAGGCGAGGGGGAGAAAGAACCGCGTCTCTTAGCCCCTCGCCTGTCAAGGAGAGGGGTTGGGGTGAGGTTCTTTTAGAGGGATGTGAACAGTTACGTTCAAGCAGTTTTGTAGCGCTTAACGGAGCATACCAAAGGGTGATAACAAACCACCAATACCGCCGTAATCGGCTACCGCCTCTTTCGTTGCCGATGTATGCACCTGAATCTTATCACCCGCGATCACAATCGGGTCGGCCATTCTTCCTAGGTTTACATCTTCAAGTGCCACGGTGTAAGGCTTACCATTGCGGAAGAC
>JBEUIR010000173.1:0-5299 GCA_040415395.1 Candidatus Thiothrix namsaraevi | reverse complement strand
TTAAATGTCTTGACAGCTAGTCCTGATTCATTTAAGATTCGCCCCTCTCTGCTTACGGAGCAGAGCGCAGATTAACAAAAGAAGCCAGAAAACTTGTGTGGGGGCTTGTGATTGTGTCGAGAGGCACAGAAGCAAGCAACCATTGAGTTCACGTTAATGTAATATATACGTAATTTCGATGGATTTGCTCTTCAATTTCAAAAGATAAAGATTGAACTGAAGAGTTTGATCCTGGCTCAGATTGAACGCTGGCGGTATGCTTAAGACATGCAAGTCGAACGGAATCTTCGGATTCAGTGGCGGACGGGTGAGTAACACGTGGGAATCTACTGAGTAGTGGGGGACAGCCCGGCGAAAGCCGGATTAATACCGCATACGCCCTACGGGGGAAAGGCGCAAGCCGCTATTCAATGAGCCCGCGTAAGATTAGCTAGTTGGTAAGGTAAAGGCTTACCAAGGCGACGATCTTTAGCTGGTCTGAGAGGATGGCCAGCCACATCGGGACTGAGACACGGCCCGGACTCCTACGGGAGGCAGCAGTCGGGAATATTGGACAATGGGCGCAAGCCTGATCCAGCAATACCGCGTGTGTGAAGAAGGCCTGCGGGTTGTAAAGCACTTTCAGTTGGGAAGATAATGACGTTACCAACAGAAGAAGCACCGGCTAACTCCGTGCCAGCAGCCGCGGTAATACGGAGGGTGCAAGCGTTAATCGGAATTACTGGGCGTAAAGCGTGCGTAGGCGGTTTTTTAAGTCAGATGTGAAATCCCCGGGCTCAACCTGGGAACTGCATCTGATACTGGAAGACTAGAGTGTGGGAGAGGAGAGTGGAATTTCCGGTGTAGCGGTGAAATGCATAGAGATCGGAAGGAACATCAGTGGCGAAGGCGACTCTCTGGACCAACACTGACGCTGAGGCACGAAAGCGTGGGTAGCAAACAGGATTAGATACCCTGGTAGTCCACGCCGTAAACGATGTCAACTAGCCGTCAGGCTCGCTTTAGAGTTTGGTGGTGGAGCTAACGTATTAAGTTGACCGCCTGGGGAGTACGCTCGCAAGAGTAAAACTCAAAGGAATTGACGGGGGCCCGCACAAGCGGTGGAGCATGTGGTTTAATTCGATGCAACGCGAAGAACCTTACCTGGTCTTGACATGTAGTGAACTTAGCAGAAATGTTTTGGTGCCTTCGGGAACACTAACACAGGTGCTGCACGGCTGTCGTCAGCTCGTGTCGTGAGATGTTGGGTTAAGTCCCGCAACGAGCGCAACCCCTATCCCTAGTTGCCAGCACGTAATGGTGGGAACTCTAAGGAGACTGCCGGTGACAAACCGGAGGAAGGTGGGGATGACGTCAAGTCATCATGGCCCTTATGACCAGGGCTACACACGTGCTACAATGGGTGGTACAGAGGGAAGCGATACCGCGAGGTGGAGCAAATCCCAGAAAGCCATCCGTAGTCCGGATCGGAGTCTGCAACTCGACTCCGTGAAGTCGGAATCGCTAGTAATCGCGAATCAGCATGTCGCGGTGAATACGTTCCCGGGCCTTGTACACACCGCCCGTCACACCATGGGAGTTTGTTGCACCAGAAGCAGGTAGTCTAACCGCAAGGAGGGCGCTTGCCACGGTGTGGCCGATGACTGGGGTGAAGTCGTAACAAGGTAGCCGTAGGGGAACCTGCGGCTGGATCACCTCCTTTACGAGAAACGTCGCTCACACGATCACAAGTTCCCACACAAGTAGTCTGGCAGACCGCATTTATTGCAAGTGCTCTAGTACCGAATACGGGTCTATAGCTCAGTTGGTTAGAGCGCACCCCTGATAAGGGTGAGGCCGGTGGTTCGAGTCCACCTAGACCCACCACTCTTGCATCGCAAAGGTTATCGGGGCCATAGCTCAGCTGGGAGAGCGCCTGCCTTGCACGCAGGAGGTCGTCGGTTCGATCCCGTCTGGCTCCACCACTTTCTGATTCACCCAGAATCGAAAGGCATTGCAATAAATGTACGCAACCACGGTAACTTCAAAAGTCACCGCAAAGCAAACTGGTTTCTTTATCCAAAGACAATAGTTTATTTTGCACTGGCTTTTGTCAGTTCAACCTAAGTAAGTAGGTCGTTCTTTAACAACATGGAAAAATATCAAGGCGAAATGTATAACTGAGAAGATTATATATCTCAAGATTGATCGTTACGAGATTATAGACACGCTGTAACCCAAGTTTACCTGCACAAAAGGAAGTAGACTGTTTCGGGTTATAGGATCAAGTGACTAAGCGTACACGGTGGATGCCTTGGCAGTCAGAGGCGATGAAGGACGTTATAGCATGCGATAAGCTACGGTTAGCCTGCAAATTGGCATTGACCCGTAGATTTCCGAATGGGGAAACCCACCACTTTTGTGGTATTCCGAAAGGAAGGCGAACGCAGGGAACTGAAACATCTAAGTACCTGTAGGAAAAGAAATCAACCGAGATTCCCCCAGTAGCGGCGAGCGAACGGGGAACAGCCGAATCTTGTAGTGTTAGTGGAATGGTATGGAAAGACCAGCGATACCGGGTGATAGCCCCGTACACGAAAATGCTTCAAGGACATATTAAGTAGGGCGGGACACGAGAAATCCTGTCTGAAGATGGGGGGACCATCCTCCAAGGCTAAATACTCCTGACTGACCGATAGTGAACCAGTACCGTGAGGGAAAGGCGAAAAGAACCCTGGTGAAGGGAGTGAAATAGAACCTGAAACCGTGTACGTACAAGCAGTGGGAGCCCTACGGGGTGACTGCGTACCTTTTGTATAATGGGTCAGCGACTTACTTTCAGTGGCAAGCTTAACCGATAGGGGAGGCGTAGCGAAAGCGAGTCTGAACAGGGCGTTCAGTCGCTGGGAGTAGACCCGAAACCGAGCGATCTATCCATGGCCAGGTTGAAGGTGCCGTAACAGGTACTGGAGGACCGAACCCACTCCCGTTGAAAAGGTAGGGGATGAGCTGTGGATAGGAGTGAAAGGCTAATCAAGCTCGGAGATAGCTGGTTCTCCTCGAAAGCTATTTAGGTAGCGCCTCGTGTATCACTCCTAGGGGTAGAGCACTGTTATGGCTAGGGGGCCCTGACCGGCTTACCAACCCATTGCAAACTCCGAATACTAGGAAGTGCGAGCACGGGAGACAGACAGCGGGTGCTAACGTCCGTTGTCAAAAGGGAAACAACCCAGACCGCCAGCTAAGGTCCCCAAGTTGTGGCTCAGTGGGAAACGATGTGGGAAGGCACAGACAGCCAGGAGGTTGGCTTAGAAGCAGCCATCCTTTAAAGAAAGCGTAATAGCTCACTGGTCGAGTCGGCCTGCGCGGAAGATTCAACGGGGCTTAAGCCACACACCGAAGCTGCGGACTTGAATTTATTCAAGTGGTAGAGGAGCGTTCTGTACGCCTGTGAAGGTGAACTGGAAAGTTTGCTGGAGGTATCAGAAGTGCGAATGCTGACATAAGTAACGACAAGACGGGTGAAAAACCCGTCCGCCGAAAGCCCAAGGTTTCCTGCGCAACGTTAATCGGCGCAGGGTTAGTCGGCCCCTAAGGCGAGGCAGAAATGCGTAGTCGATGGGAAACAGGTCAATATTCCTGTACCGGCACTAACTGCGATGGGAGGACGGAGAAGGCTAGGACAGCAACCTATTGGATGGTTGTTTAAGCGTTTAGGTGGGATTCTTAGGCAAATCCGGGAATCCATTCAACACTGAGGCGTGATGACGAAGTACTACGGTACTGAAGTGTTTGATGCCATGCTTCCAAGAAAAGTCCCTAAGCTTCAGGTTAGTGCTGACCGTACCCCAAACCGACACAGGTGGGCTGGATGAGAATTCCAAGGCGCTTGAGAGAACTCGGATGAAGGAACTAGGCAAAATGGTACCGTAACTTCGGGAGAAGGTACGCCCACGCAAGTGGGCCGCAGAGACCAGGCCGCTGCGACTGTTTATCAAAAACACAGCACTCTGCAAACTCGAAAGAGGACGTATAGGGTGTGACGCCTGCCCGGTGCCGGAAGGTTAATTGATGGGGTTAGCGCAAGCGAAGCTCTTGATCGAAGCCCCGGTAAACGGCGGCCGTAACTATAACGGTCCTAAGGTAGCGAAATTCCTTGTCGGGTAAGTTCCGACCTGCACGAATGGCGTAACGATGGCGGCACTGTCTCCATCCGAGACTCAGTGAAATTGAAATCGCTGTGAAGATGCAGTGTACCCGCGGCTAGACGGAAAGACCCCGTGAACCTTTACTATAGCTTTGTATTGAACTTTGAACCTACTTGTGTAGGATAGGTGGGAGACTATGAAACCGGAACGCCAGTTCAGGTGGAGTCGTCCTTGAAATACCACCCTGGTATGTTCGGAGTTCTAACCCAGGCATCACAATGCCGGGGACAATACATGGTGGGTAGTTTGACTGGGGCGGTCTCCTCCTAAAGAGTAACGGAGGAGCGCGAAGGTGTGCTAATCACGGTCGGAAATCGTGAGGTTTGTGTAAAGGCATAAGCACGCTTGACTGCGAGACAGACAAGTCGAGCAGGTACGAAAGTAGGTCTTAGTGATCCGGTGGCTCTGCATGGAAGGGCCATCGCTCAACGGATAAAAGGTACTCCGGGGATAACAGGCTGATTCCTCCCAAGAGTCCATATCGACGGGGGAGTTTGGCACCTCGATGTCGGCTCATCACATCCTGGGGCTGAAGCAGGTCCCAAGGGTATGGCTGTTCGCCATTTAAAGTGGTACGCGAGCTGGGTTCAGAACGTCGTGAGACAGTTCGGTCCCTATCTGCCGTGGGCGTTGGAGATTTGAGGGAAGCTGACCTTAGTACGAGAGGACCGGGTTGGACGAACCTCTGGTGTACCTGTTGTCACGCCAGTGGCATTGCAGGGTAGCTATGTTCGGACGGGATAACCGCTGAAAGCATCTAAGCGGGAAGCCCCTCCCAAGATGAGATCTCCCTGACCCCTTGAGGGTCCTAAAGGGCCGTTGGAGACTACGACGTTGATAGGCTGGGTGTGGAAGTGCAGTAATGTATGTAGCTAACCAGTACTAATTGCCCGTGAGGCTTGATCCTATAACCCAAAACGGTCTACTAGAGATGTATACATCGAAGACAGGCAACTGTCAGACCTCAGCATTACGTATCACTTGATATTTTTCCAGATTAGGTCGGGGAGATTAACAAACCTTCCCAACCTTGCCAGTTTGCTTGGTGTCCATAGAGCTGTGGAACCACCTGATCCCATCCCGAACTCAGAAGTGAAACGCAGCATCGCCGA
>JBEUIR010000172.1:1487-5304 GCA_040415395.1 Candidatus Thiothrix namsaraevi | reverse complement strand
TTCAGTGTCCCCAGGTAAGCGATAACATCTTCCACATCCTGCGCGGCAAGGAATGTCCGACCTTCGTAGCCTTTGCCGGGGCGATTAATCAGGCTGGGGTCACGGTAGAAACCCGGCATAATCGAATTGGGGTTGAGATGGCGTGAGTCCACCACCCGTAGCCGTAATTGCGCTTCCGACAGCCGGTTGGCAATGCCCGACAATGGTGGGGCAATCGTGCCATAGGCTTCCACACCTTTAATGGGCAATTCGTGACAGGCCAGACAATTCCCCTTGGCGGCATCCAAGACGAGCTTTTCGCCACGCGAAACCCCGCCTTGCAGCCCACACAGGGGGGATGGAATGGAATAATTGGTCATCTCCCATTTGCAGTATGCTTCCGGCGGTGGCGGGACACCTTCTGGCTCAGCCGCCGACGCAGAAGTACTAACAAATAGCAGGAATATCAGGGTGGTTACAGTTTTCATGCCCCCATTCTAGGCAATATCCGGCGCTGCAAATTGATATAAATCATGAAGCATTGATCTAATGCAAAAGTCGTCAATTACGCAAAAATCACCCACGTCGTGGCAATGTATTTCGCCCCGGCATTCACCACACCCGCACGGTGTTCGTGCGTCCAAAATGGCGGAAATAACACCAACTTACCCTTTTCCGGCTGCACACTGAGGTTCTGGAACAGGAAATCGGTCGTACCGCCAGCCTCCACCGGCACATCGTTCAAATACCACAACGCCACCAATTGGCGCATCGCAAACTGATGACTGCCGCCGTCAATGTGCCAATGGTAATACTCGCCCGGCTGATAACGTTGCAAGTTATAGCCCATGTCTTTAAACGAGCCTTTGAAATACGGAAACATTTCGCGGAATTCCCGCAATGCCAGTGCCAGCGAACGGTGCAAATTATTATCCACATCCTTCCAATGCGGCTTGTCAGCGCCGCTCACGAAAATATCGGTGGTTTTTTTCACACTTTGGTTACTGCCCATATCTTGACCAATACGCCCTGCATATTGATCCGCCAGATTCTGCTCGAAACGCGCCACCATGTTGTCACACAAAAAACCCGGCAACGCATCGTGCTGTTCAAAAATAAATGAATTCGGCGCTAATTCACGCATAACACAACCTACCCGTACACTTAGGAATCATACCCAAACTTTACGCGACTCTGCCCGCACCTGCCATACTCAGAAAGCACATGCCTGCCTCAACTCATTTTCCACTGGAACAAAGCCGCTGTTAATGCCACACTCGCTGCAAAACCCTGTCAGGAAGCCCCCCATGCCCGCGAAAAAAGTTGTTCATATCAAAACCGCGCCTAGCCAAGCACCGCTCTCCCCCGCGCAAAAGCAGTTCAACAACCTGATCAAAAAGATCGACGCACAAAAGAAATTGCTGGCGGAATGGCAAGAAACCTTCGAGCACTGCCAACACGATGCAGCCACCAAGCTAGAACCGTTGAAAAAAACGTTAGAAGAACAGCAATTGGCGATGATCAAGCTACTCGACCAGCAGCTCACCAGCCACAAATTCACCGCCAATCAGCAGGAAAAGCTCAGTCACCTGATTACCGATACCTGCGAAGACTTGCTGCAAAGCGCTGACAGTGATGAGCTAAAAACGCTGTACAACAAATACAGCGGCGGCGATTACGACGCCGAGGCACAGGAAGAGCAGGACATGGCTGCGGATTTCCTCAAGCAGATGATGGAACGCGAGCTAGGTATTACGCTAGAGGATGGCGACTTCGACCCCAACGAACCCGAAGCCAGTGCTGAACGTTTATTTGCCAAATTCAAACAACAGCAGGAACAGGCAGAAGCCGCAGCACCACCCCGCCCGCAACGCAAAAAAACCGCCAAACAACTCGCCAAAGAAGCGAAAGAGGCAGAAGAAGCCGCCAATGTCAGCAAATCCATCCAAGCCGTTTACCGCCAACTCACCAGCGCCTTACACCCTGACCGCGAGCAAGACCCCGTAGAACGTGAACGCAAAACCGAATTGATGCAACAAGTGACCGTCGCTTACGGCAATAAAGACTTGCTAAAACTGCTGGAATTGCAGCTTGCTGTTGAGCAAATCGACCAGACCAAGCTCAACAATATCGCGGCTGACCGCCTCAAGCATTACAACAAAATCCTCAGCGACCAGCTACGCGAATTGCAGGAAGAAGTATTTCTCAAGGAAGACCAAATCCGCATGATGTTGCACCTTGCACCGTTTGAACCACTTTCGCCCAAGCGTTTGGTGATGATGATTAAGGAAGATGTGCGCACCATGCAGGATGGGATTACGCGCATCCAACGGGATCTACGGCTGTTTCAAGATGTGAAACAGCTCAAGGCATGGCTAAAAAGCTATCGGATTCCAGAGCCAGATTTTGACCCGTTTTTTGGGGATTTCCCGCCGTTTCGTTAACGCTCAAGGCTTCTGAATCATCGCCTCAATCTCTGGCAAAGCGGCAACACCCTTGGCTTGGAATAACGCCAAGGCTTTGCGCCCGATGTGCGCCCAATGCTCACGCCCCCACGCCGCATACGCTGTAATTTTCACCGCATCGCCCGTTGCGTGCCAATGCTGGTATGCAGCCACCAACGGCGGCGCGAGTTTCTTGCGCATTGCTGACAGATTGCCGAAATAAAAATGGATAGAAGCGGCATTCCCCCGCGCCAGCAATTCCGGCAGGGTATGGAGGCAATCCGCCAGCAAATCACGCACCGCCCGTAACATAATGTCGGCGTGCGACGGTGGCAACGCAAACAGCATCGCTTGCCACTCGGCATCCCCCAAAGCCTGACCTGCTTTCACCTCGCCAATTTCGTGCGCCACCACCGTTTGGGTTTCAGCCGCTGCCAGCTCATCCAATGCTGCTTCCATATCAGCGTCGAAATCGTAGCAAGCCAGCGCCCGCCCCATTGGGTTATCCAATCCACTCCAACGCCATTCGTCGACTTTTTCCCATACCATGCGGCGCAAGGATTCGCGGCGGATGAATACCTGTTTGCCTTGGTTCATGGCGGGTGGGGCTTCGACATCCCGCGCTAATTCGCGCCCTGCAACCAAAATGGTGTAATCATCTTGCTCGATCACCTGTTCCAATTCCGCCAAGAAAAACAGCGGACGGCAACGGCGACCGTAGCCTGCACTGTAAACCAAGCCTGCGCTATTCAACGCGGCATTGATGGCTTCATTGGCAAACGGGTCGTGTTCACCGCTGCCATTGAGCGGTAACGGGGCGTAATCTTGCTCATCCAGCGCATCCCACACCGCTTCACGTTGGGTGAGCCATTCACCTACGTCGTCGCTGGTCACGACTTCGCTGAGGCGGATGCCTTTCTCCCAACGGTAAAATTCGCGCATTTTCAGCAAATATACGCATAAAGTGTAATCACCTGCGTGGCGGGCGTCGGCAATGTGGCAATTGCGTTGGATGGTTTGGATCAGATCGTGGTGCTGTGTGTGCATAAACCTACCTCGTGCGTTTTGCCCGATCATAACAAGGTTCGCAGCACGACGCGCATTCCCGCACGCGCTTTCAGATAGTTTACGGTAGGCGAAGTCGTATCATACTAGTGCTGGACGCGCAGCTTCTGGACTTCTTCCACAGACAAACCGGCAATGCGGGCAATGTCTGCCTCAGGAATTACCCCCAACTGCAACAGGCTACGGGCGACTTCTTGGGCTTTCTTGAATTCACCCTCTAATCTTCCTTTCTCAATACCATCCCTCATGCCCCAGCTATAGGAGGCAAATTTAGTTACGTCTACTTGTGTCAACATTTCTTCAGCCTCTTTGATGTTTGGTTGCAAGTC
>JBEUIR010000172.1:0-1387 GCA_040415395.1 Candidatus Thiothrix namsaraevi | reverse complement strand
AGCAGTTCACGGTCATACATAAACGGCTTCCTGTTCGATACGGGCTTTCAAGCGTGAGTTGGTGAGTCCGCGCAGGTGCAGTACGTCTACGGGTTTTTCCAACACGGCTTCCAAGTCTTGTTTCATCATGGCGGTCAGGAACAAGTTGGGGTTATCGGTCTCAAATACGATGTCCACGTCACTGTCTGGGGTGGCGGTATTGTGGGCGTAAGAGCCGAAATAGCCTAAAGCGCGTAGGCTGTATTCCGCGCCGTGCTGTTGTTTGAAAGCAGACAGCAGAGCGCGGAGTTCAGGGATGCTTAAGGTGCGTTGGTTAGCGGGCATTGGCTTCCTCCCGATCAAAGCGGTAATTCCCTAAGTCTAGGCAAAAATCACCGACAGGTGCGGGGTTTGGTTGGCGGATGCAATGTTTTAACTCATCCAGCACTTCCGCAAATTTGGTATCGGGAATCTGGCTAATTTCTTCTACTAGGCGTTCCTGCAAAGGATTTACTGGTAACATTTTAATCCTCCCTCAAACTTGAGAAATCAGTATCTTTCCATCATTTCAAAATCCAGAACCTGCCCTAGAATATTCTTCTCCCGCTTGCTGTCATAGTCGACAATGCGCCAAGTATCCGCCGCTTCACGATACAACATCATCACATTGCCATAAGCAAGATGATGGGCTTGGGATTTGGTTTGCGCATTAAATTGATGATCGTTGTACTGCCCTTTGATTTCAATCAGTAAAATATTGTCTGTGCTGCGTTTGCGACCTTGGATACCGACAATAAAATCTGGGTAAAACAAGGGCTGCCCTTCCAACGGTAAATGCACAGAATGCGGCTGTCGGACAGGATTGCGATGCCACCACAAGACAATGTTATCCACATCTCTATCCAGTTCTTCGGCGAACTCCCGTTCCCATGTGTTCAAATCGGCAGGCATTCGCCCGTAAATATTGAGGCGAGAAGCATCCAGTGGTTCATAACTGTTAAAGATTGCGGGCAACGGTGCAGTTGCTTCGTTTTCCATGTGTTTCAGCAAAGCATTACGACAGGCTTGTTTCAGGGCTTGAGGTGTCAGTGCCAAAATATTATTCATCGCACTGCGAATATCTTCAGGAGACGTGAATTTTGTCCAGCCTTTATCTTCCAATACCCGTTTTAAGCGACGTTCCAAAGCAAATTGCAATTCGCGGATGTCGATATAACCGTCGTTGGCTTTCAACAAGCTGTGTTGCGCTTTGGCAGCAATCGCGTTTTGTGCCAAGGAAGCATTGATTTTCTCAGGTGCATCAACAACACCAGAAAATACCTCCTTCATTTCCTTGATGATTTGCACGGAATCTTTGAATGCCGATGTCAGCACATCCTCACCAAAGCTGAAGGTGTTCACAATGTCG
>JBEUIR010000171.1:0-5319 GCA_040415395.1 Candidatus Thiothrix namsaraevi | reverse complement strand
CCGACTTAAATGGAAACCAAGCCAAAGCCATAAAGGCAAAGGCATCAGCTTTAATCCAGGCCATGAATTTTCTGGATGAAGCGCATCATACAACTAGACAATTCAGTAGGCAAACCCATCTTAGCGTAAATTTCCTTAATGGTCGTCAGAAATATCAAAAAAAGCTAATATAGCTACCCTGGGAATCCACCCATAGGTGGGAAACCACCACCGCCCATCGGCAACTTACCTTTCATCCCCGTCATGAGCTTGCGCAAGCCACCTTTAGAAAACTGCTTCATCATTTTGCTCATTTGCAAGTGCTGTTTCAGTAGGCGATTCACATCCTGAACTTGCAGCCCGCAACCAGCAGCAATCCTACGCTTGCGGGATGCTTTGATGAGATCCGGGTTACGCCGCTCTTCCAGCGTCATGGAATTGATGATGGCAATCATGCGACGTACTTCTTTGTCATTAGCTTGATCTTTGACGTTAGCGGGCAGATTTCCCATCCCCGGCAACTTATCCATCAAGCCCGCCATGCCACCCATTTTTTGCATTTGCTGCATTTGGTCACGCAAATCTTCAAAATCAAACGATTTGCCTTTATTCAGCTTTTTGGCGAGTTGCGCCGCCTTTTTATGGTCAACCTGACGCTGGGCTTCTTCTATCAAGCTCAGCACGTCGCCCATGCCCAGAATACGCGATGCCATACGTTCGGGGTGGAAAGGCTCTAACGCATCCAGCTTTTCGCCCATCCCGATAAACTTAATCGGTTTGCCGGTAATGTAACGCACCGACAAAGCCGCACCACCGCGTGCATCCCCATCAGCCTTGGTCAGCACCACCCCCGTCAACGGCAAGGCATCACCAAAGGCTTTGGCGGTGTTGGCAGCATCCTGACCGGTCATGCTATCCACCACAAACAACGTTTCCACCGGATTCACGGCAGAATGGATGGCTTGAATTTCCGCCATCATCTCCGCATCGACGTGCAAGCGCCCGGCGGTATCAATGATCAGCACATCCATGTACTTGAGTTTTGCTTGCGCCACCGCCGCTTTAGCGATGTCCACCGGTTTTTGGGCATTTTCGCTCGGAAAGAAGACCCCCCCCGTCTGCCCGGCAATGGTTTCAAGCTGTTTAATCGCGGCAGGGCGGTAAACGTCACAGCTCGCCACCATGACCGACTTGTTCTGACGCTCTTTCAGGAAGCGGGTCAGTTTACCTACCGTGGTGGTTTTACCCGCGCCCTGCAAACCTGCCATGAGAATGACAGCAGGTGGTTGCGCATTCAGCGACAGCGTTTCGTTGGCTTTACCCATGAGACCAACCAATTCATCGTTGACCACTTTGATTAAAGCTTGACCGGGGCTAAGGCTTTCCAATACCTCTTGCCCAATCGCACGCTCGCGCACCCGATTGGTGAACTCACGCACCACTGGTAGCGCCACATCCGCCTCTAACAGTGCCATCCGCACATCACGCAGGGCATCTTTAATGTTTTCATCGGTCAGACGTGCCTGACCGCGTAGTTTTTTTACCGTCTGCGAAAGACGTTCACTTAAATTCTCGAACATGATTTTGACTTCTTGCTAGTCCCATTCAGGCACAAGTTGCTATCATAGCACTAAAGCAAACACGAATGCGTTCCCGAAACGGTTACGTAAACTGGAAAATAAACGTCCCAACCCATGAAATCTGTTTGAGCAATGACAACAACACTTAACGTATTTGCCACACTGGCATGGCTGGCAACTTGGCTACTGATTGGGGTGCGCCTGCGGGATCGCTTACAAACGCGCTCACCTAAGTACCGTAGCGCACTGGTGTTGCTGTGGTTGCTCTCACTGAGCCTGCACGGTTGGAGCATCTTGCACCATGTTTGGCAGGCAGACGGCCTGTCCATCAGCTTTGCTACGGCCAGTTCCATCGTTATGTGGCTATGCAACCTCTTGCTGTTTATTACCATGTTGAAACGCCCACTGGAAACGCTGGGGATTTTCGTCGTACCCTTTACGGCAAGCGCGATGCTGTTGCCATTGCTGAATTCCGGTCAAACTGCCGCCATTAACTTAAACAATGGCTTGGGCGTGCATATTTTCATCTCTCTATTGGCTTACAGCATGTTAACTCTCGCTGCATTGCAGGCATTATTACTGGCACTGCAAAATAAACATCTGCATAATCACCAGCCGGGCGGGTTAATTCGCACCTTACCACCGCTGCTGGATATGGAATCCCTGCTGTTCAAATTGATCCTGCTAGGTATTATCCTATTATCCCTTGGCTTGTTCAGCGGTGTCTTATACGTCGATAACCTATTTGCCCAACACTTAGTGCATAAAACCATTCTGTCAATCTTGGCATGGGCTGTATTTACCGGATTACTGGTGGGTCACTGGCGTTATGGCTGGCGCGGGCGCATCGCCATCCGCTGGACACTCAGTGGCTTTTTCATCCTCATGCTGGCTTTTTTTGGCAGCAAATTCGTATTAGAGTTTTTGGTAAAATAATTGTGGACATTAATGAAATACCCCTAGGCATACTGTTTTTTGTCTTGTTTATCCTGTTTATGCTCTCAGCTTTTTTCTCTGGCTCTGAAACTGCCTTGATGTCACTCAATCGCTACAAGCTCAAACACCTTACTGAAAAAGGTCACTCCGGCGCAAAACTGGCACAAAAACTACTAGCACGACCTGACCGCTTAATTAGCCTGATATTACTGGGCAACAACTTTGTTAACATTTTGATTACACAATTAGCTACTTTGCTAGGTTTGCGCTTGTTTGGCGATGCAGGCCTAGCAATTGCAACCGGTATTTTAACATTCTTACTCCTGATTTTCGGTGAAATCACCCCCAAAACACTCGGTGCCATGCACCCCGAACCCATTGCGTTTGCGGCTTCGCGGGTTTACGCCGTTTTAATGAAGGTCATGTTACCCTTCGTCTGGCTGCTGAATTTATTTACCAATGGCATCCTGCGCTTATTTGGGGCACACAGCGATGAAACCAGCCGCGTCGCCCTCAGCCATGAGGAATTACGCACGGTTGTCAGCTCTGCTGGCGCTCATATTCCCCAAACGCACCTCGATATGCTATTGCGCGTCATGGACATGGAAAGCGCCACCGTGGAAGACATTATGATTCCGCGTAGCCAACTGGTCGGGTTAGATCTGAATGACGACTGGAATGAACTCGAAAAACAAATTACCAACAGTAATTTCACCCGCCTACTGGTCTACCGCGAAAGTCTCGATAATGTGATTGGCTTCGTGCACCTGCGCAAACTCTTGCCACTGTTCCGTGACGGGCATTTAGACAAAGAACGCTTTGAAGCCAGCATTCGCCCCGCATACTTCATCCCGGAGAGCACCCCATTAACTCAACAATTGCTGAACTTCAAAACAGAAAGCCGCCGTATTGCCTTGGTTGTGGATGAATACGGTGAGATTCTCGGTCTGGTCGCGCTCGAAGACATTCTGGAAGAAATTGTCGGTGAATTTTCCAGCGCCCCCAGCAGCCAATCACGGGAAATTCGCCGCATGGACGATGGCAGTTATTGGGTGGATGGCAGCATTCCCATTCGTGACATTAACCGTGAAGTGGGCAGCAACTTCACATCGGAAGAAGCCAATACCATCAACGGTTTGATTCTGGAATACCTTGAATCCATTCCCGTCCCCGGCATGACCATGCTGATTGATGATTATCCGTTAGAGATCCGCAAAACCCGCAACAATGCGGTTAAAACCCTGATCATCCACCCCAAAATTCAGCGCAACGCAACGGATAACGATGAATAAGGTCAAGCTCCAGTACCATTGCACCGCCTGCGGCAGCCTGCATCCCAAATGGAGCGGGCAATGCGGTGAGTGTGGTGCATGGAATACCTTGGAAGAAAGCGTAAGCCTACCGGCAAGCAAGCAAGCAGCCAATCAGCGAGCGGGAGGCTATGCCGGTGAAACCGCTGTGATTCGTTCCCTCAACGAAGTCAGTTTAAGCGAAGCGCCCCGCATCCTCACCCACCAACCCGAACTCGATCGGGTGCTCGGCGGAGGCTTGGTATCCGGTTCCGTGGTGCTAATCGGTGGCGATCCTGGTATTGGCAAATCCACCATTTTGCTGCAAACGCTTGCCACCTTAACCGAGATGAAAACCCTGTACGTGACCGGGGAAGAATCGCTGCAACAAGTAGGCTTACGTGCCAAACGCCTAGGGCTGCCCAGCGACCACTTGCGCCTGCTCACCGAAACCTGTGTGGAAACCATCCTCAGTTTGGTGGTGCAAGAAAAACCGCAATTGATGGTGATTGATTCCATCCAAACCGTGTTTACGGACAGTTTGCAGGCTGCCCCCGGTTCGGTCAGCCAAATCCGTGAATCAGCGGCTAAGCTGGTGCGTTTCGCCAAGCAAACCAACACCGCGATGTTTTTGGTCGGTCATGTCACCAAAGAAGGCACATTGGCAGGGCCGCGTGTCCTCGAACACATGGTCGATACCGTGCTGTATTTTGAAGGCGACCCCGGCGGACGTTACCGCATTATTCGCGCCGTCAAAAACCGTTTCGGGGCAGTCAACGAACTGGGCGTGTTCGCCATGACCGAACAAGGCTTGAAAGGCGTCAGTAACCCGTCTGCCATTTTTCTGTCACGCCACGAAGAACCCGTTTCTGGCAGTGTGATCATGGTGACACGTGAAGGCACACGCCCGCTCATGGTGGAAGTGCAAGCACTGGTCGATCACAGCCACGGTGCAATGCCGCGCCGCGTGACCTTGGGATTGGAACAAAATCGCCTAGCGATGCTCTTAGCAGTGCTACATCGGCACGCCGGAATCTCAATGTTTGACCAGGACGTATTCATAAATGTTGTCGGTGGTGTTAAGATTTCAGAAACCGCTGCTGATTTATCATTGTTGTTAGCGGCACTTTCAAGTTTTCGCAACCGTCCTCTGCCTGCTGATCTGGTGGTTTTCGGAGAAGTTGGGCTGGCAGGCGAAATTCGCCCGGTTCCAAACGGTGAGGAGCGTTTGCGTGAGGCAGCCAAACACGGTTTTAAACAGGCTATCGTAGCGAAGGGAAACAAGCCACGTCACCCGATTGAGGGCATGAAAGTGGTCGCCATTGCCAGATTGGAGAAAGCGATAGAAATTGTGATGTAAATTCGCAACAATAACGTGCATAATTTGTTGACTCTCAACAACAGATATAATAATTTTATTATTCCGTTCGGGTCATACAGACGTTACAAACACGGGCGTGTGCTTGACTTATCCAAGGCCGCAGCGAAAGAAATTGGCATGGTGGGTACGGGAACTGCAAAAGTCAAAGTCGAGG
>JBEUIR010000170.1:1110-5330 GCA_040415395.1 Candidatus Thiothrix namsaraevi | reverse complement strand
AAATACGTGGTGGAATACGGAACGGAAACGGAACAGTTGCGGGGAAAACAGGCTGGTGAATAACGCGGACAAGCTGTGTCCGAAGAAGGTGATGAATGAATGCAGAGAGGTGAGGGCATCGGAAAAAGCAGAAGAGAAAGAGGGCGTATGCAATACGCCCTCTTCTTTCACCGCAAAATACCCCAGATATTCGGCGGGAAAATGCTCGAAACGGACAGTGTAACCTTGCTGTTTCCAACGTTGCACCTGTTGGTACACGAACCACGCCGCAGTCACATCCAACCGCGCCGCCGCTTGCGTATCCACCACCAACGGCGTACT
Organism: Candidatus Thiothrix namsaraevi; assembly: GCA_040415395.1. Lineage (GTDB taxonomy): Bacteria > Pseudomonadota > Gammaproteobacteria > Thiotrichales > Thiotrichaceae > Thiothrix > Thiothrix namsaraevi. The sequence goes on along the minus strand of JBEUIR010000170.1, from coordinate 5,009 downwards.
CGCCACCGGCTGAACTTGCTGCAATGCCACTTTAATCGCCGCAACTTGCGCAAACGTCCATTCACCCTGTAAATGAAGGTGAAGCTCGCCATCCATTGAAGTTTGCCGTAGTTCAATCATGGCTTATTGTGCCTTGTTCTCGCTATCGGAAGCTATCCCCCATCAAACGAGGCTGAGCACCTGCCAATGGCCAGACCTGACCGCCAGTGACGGGTAAGTTGTTCCCATCAAAACCTTCGCCCTTACAATAACCATTCGGGCTGGTCACAAAGAAACGGCGGTCCGCAGCAACATGGTTAAACGCCACTACTTGGGCATTGGCTTTGGTACTGAATGCCTGACCCCACATGGTGAAATAATCACGGTAATCCATCCCTGTCACTTTCGAGACCGCAATCACCATCCAGTCGTTACTGCTGATAGCATCGGCTTCCGCTTTGGAATAGCTGGCGAAACCCAAGCTGGTTTTCTTCGCATCCCATGCCGTTATATCACTCCTTGCCCGATTGAATTCACGTTCGAGAATGTGCAACCGCGCCAACAAATGCCAACCGTCCACCAATGCGCCTTGATGCTCGGCTGTCATCATCATCTGAATCGTCATGCTGGCAGCACGCGACCAGTTATCACTCACTGCATCCCAGTAATTGGTTTTCAGATAAGCCGCCGGATTGGCTTGCCCAATACTGGCTTGCAACGCCACAAAAGCGTCTTTAAAGGGTAATGACTGACAATCAGGATCGCCCCCCGTGGTTTTATAGTACTGGGTTTTGCTGTAGTACGAATACGGGTTGGTCGAAGCATGGTAATTCCACCCCTCTAAACGGAAGCGGCTCTTTTCCAACCCATGCCCCATCTCATGAATATCCCCGTGACCGATAGGGTCGAATGCCCAATACGCATCATACGGGTTGCCAGAACAGCCAGAACCACAGGTTGCCTGATCGGCATTCATGTGTTTGACCAAATCCAAGTTTTCAATGGTGAAACCATTTGCGGTAGCAAAGTTATGAATCTCAGGCACAACATCAATATTAGGCCCTTTGAAGCCAGCCAATACGTGCGGGAAATTATGGATGTAACGCATGGTTGCGGCAGCAAACCCTTCCAGCGTCCCACCCCAACGGGTATTACTGACGGATTCGCGCATTTTTTCCAGCGTGGAATGGATTTCAAATGCCGGAGTCACAAACTCTGCCCAATCGTACTCACCCGCCGCCAACTTTGCCGAGAACACCGCATTGTCGCTGGTATCATCCCAGAAGGGGTGTTCACCGACCTGTGCAAAAGTAAAACTTACCGCTTGGTCATTCGTACCAAAATCAATCTGAATAGGCCCACCATACGGCGAAGTCAGCGTAATGGTTTCACCCGACTTAATGGGTACATGCGCAGATTCTAAGAACTTAGGCCGTTTATAGCCCCATGCTTCGTACTCGTGCGTTGAACCTGAGCGTAAACTGTTGACGAACACCTTGGTGGTAGTACTACTGTTATCATTACGGGTAACACGAACCGTTTTCCCCGGCAAGGCATACACCCCAGCAGCGCGGAAATTCTGGCGGCTGGTCATGGTGACTGTTTTGGTAACAGGGGTAATATGGCTGAAATTACTGCGACTGAAATTCCCCATATTCGCTTGCACCCGGTTCAGAGCACGGTAGTTATACACCGCGTGATCCGCAAACAAGGATTTCAAGAATACAGTGGCATTTGTCGCGTCCATATCCATCGGAAAAACGACTTCCTGCCGATAACTGTCACCCAACAATGCCAATAAGCGATAGAGGCGCGACTCGTTGCTTTGGAACAAGTTTACCTTGCCCTCATCCAACAATGTCATCACCGCACGTACCTTATTTGCCCCCGGATAGAACTCTGCATTCCGCGTAGCGATGCTGTAATCGTTGGCTTTAAAGTGCTTTAGCATCGTTTCAACGCCTGCCAAGCCTTGTTTTTCCCAAGTAGCCGTTTGCATAGCCGTGACATTAGTCCAGTTAGCCGCATCATTTGACCAAAAATTCCCACCGTAAGGCAGTGAGAATTTCAGCAAATCGGCAATCGCATGGGCAACATCGTTATAGTCTTCGTACCAAGTATGCAAGTACAACACGGGTTTGCCTGTCCCCATCACCGTTGCCAGCGCCTGCCGGATGGTTTGTGCATCAGCATTATTACCCTGCCACCCTGTTACTACCAAATCAGCACTGCCGTAACACGTTGCTAAGGTTGCTACCGTATTGCAATCGGTCACTGTCCAACTGGGGTACTTTTTAGCAATCCATGCCTTAATTTCAGTGTGTTCACTGCTCACAAACGACAGGGCGATTTTACGATTACCACTCAAAGCATTGGTATTAACAGGCTCACCTGCCAATAACCAAGCCAACAAACGGCTAAAAGGTGTTTCAAACGTTAAGCTCTTATTTGCTTGGAACAACTCCATCGGTGATATACCAAATGCGGCATAGCGAGCCGTGGGTGTTGTGCCTGCCACTGCCAAGGTATTGCCTTTATTTCCCACCACAATAGGGAAAACACTGTCGACCCAAGGTTTGAAATTAATCAACTGAGTACGATTACCGGGGGTATAAGCTATGGGATCTGAGCCATACAGCGCGGTCAGTAATGATGGGGTAGCTTTTTGACTGGCTAATGCCGCAATGGTCGCATCCAGCAATTCTTCGCTGGTAGCAACGCTGGCATCGCCAGTACGCAAAGCATCTTCCACCGACGAACTGGCTGTCACGTTAACCGTGATGGGTGCACGGCTAACATTCGCACCATCACTGGCCACCACATTAAAGGTATAGGTGACACCTGCTTGTAATGCCGCTTTCACGGTAATTTTACCTTGTGCATCAATCACAAAGGGAATCGAACTCCCCTCCAACGCATAGCTAACACTATCCAACTGGTAATCAACCGCTTTGACCGTACCCACCGTTTTGCCAATCGCCGTACTATTGCTTAATTGGAAGTTGTAAGCTGACTGATCCAAGCGCGGTGATGCTGGTGCGTTCCCATATACATCTACCTCACTCATGTGCAAACAATTGTCCGCTGCTGCTTTGACGATGACATAAACCCCCGATTTTGGGGTACTGAATGCCGTTGTTTGCGCGGTAGCAATGCCACTCAACGTGGCTACTTTATCGCTTTCACTCAGCGTGCCATTGTAGGGAGCATTGCTAACATAAACACTTGCGCCATTGATCCGCGATGCCCATGAACTACGGCTAGTAACAGCCAGTTTGGAAATCAGGGTTGGATTCGGTAATTTAACCTGCCACCAGTTCTTTTCGGCAGTACAAGTCGTGTGATTGAAAGTACTTGCATTGCCATCTATTGCCAAAGAAGCGGCAGAACTGCTGTCGTAATCAGCCCCCTGTGTTGCCACACCAAACTGGCGGGCAAGATTGATTGACTCCATCACGCGCAGCGAAAATGCGGGCAAACTTACCGCTGCTGCTTTACCGTCGGTCACGCCAATCACAATGCCACTGGTCGTGCCTGCGGCGGTGGGTGTACCACTCAGTTTACCCGTTGCGGTATCGAAGACTGCCCACGTGGGTTTGTTGGCAATGCTGAAAGTCAATGCATCGCTGTCGGCATCGCTGGCAGTCGGCGTAAAGCTATAAGCTGCACCTACATTAACCGATGTAGCGGGAACACCATTAATGGTTGGAGCGCGATTCTGTTGAACCACTTGAATAGCGAAAGCGGGTAAACTTACCGCTGCTGCTTTACCGTCGGTCACGCTAATCACAATGCCGCTGGTCGTGCCTGCATCGGTGGGCGTACCACTCAGTTTACCCGTTGCGGTATCGAAGACTGCCCACGTGGGTTTGTTGGCAATGCTGAAAGTCAATGCATCGCTGTCGGCATCGCTGGCAGTC
>JBEUIR010000170.1:0-1010 GCA_040415395.1 Candidatus Thiothrix namsaraevi | reverse complement strand
GGCGTAAAGCTATAGCTTTCACCCGTATTTACACTCGTCGCAGGTGTACCGCTAATCACCGGCACTTTATTAAGAGCAACCATCGGCACTTGAAGATCAAACGGCGGTAAACTGACTTTAGTCTTGCCATCAGTCACCGCGATGCTAATTCCCTTGGTTACCCCAACATGTTGAGCAAGCGGTGTACCTGTCAATGCACCTGTTCTTGTGCTAAAGGTTGCCCACGCAGGCTTCTTAACAATACTGAAGGTAAGCTGGTCACCATTCGTATCACGGGCACTCGGTGTGAAACTGTAAGGCGAATTAACTTGCACACTGGTAGCAGGCGTACCACTGATGGTAGGTGCTGGGTTATTCACTTGAATGCTAAACGCTGGCAGGCTCACTTTCGTTTTGCCATCCGAAACCGTGATAATAATCCCACTGTGAAGATCCGCTTTGGGACTGGGCGGTGTACCCGTCAATGCACCTGTTGTTGTGCTAAAGGCTGCCCACGCAGGTTTCTTAGCAATACTGAAGGTAAGCTGGTCGCCATTCGTATCATTGGCACTCGGTGTGAAACTGTAAGGCGAATTAACTTGCACACTGGTAGCAGGCGTACCACTGATGGTAGGTGCTGGGTTATTCACTTGAATACTAAATGCTGGCAAGCTACTTTTGAGCTTGCCATCGGACACCGTAATCACAATACCGCTATAAGTCGCTGCTTGCACACCAGTGGGTGTACCCGTCAATGCACCTGTCGCGGCATCAAACGTTGCCCATACTGGCTTCCTGATGATACTGAATCTTAATGTTGCCTTTTCAGGATCACTGGCTGTAGGGATGAAACTGTAAGTGCTATTACTCACCACACTGAGTGTTGGTGTACCACTGATGGTTGGCGGAAGATTCGTAGGCGTTGCCGCCCAAACGGGATGAACCACCCACCCCAACAATAGTAAAACACCCCATGCAAGAATAGACTTCATACGCCCCCCAATTTGGCAGTACACTAACAATCAGTGTGG
>JBEUIR010000169.1:0-5365 GCA_040415395.1 Candidatus Thiothrix namsaraevi | reverse complement strand
TATGTGATAACTCCTTATTTCAATGCTTATTAAAGGGTCATGTTGCCGATCAAATTGTACTCACCTATGCCGTAGCCGAGGGGAAGCTGATGGATTCGATACATTTTTGCGGAATTAAGTTTCGCGGCTTGGAACAAGCACAATTATTCAAGGAAGACGCCCAAACCCATTTTGTTGTTACCGTCAATGCGGAGTTCATTGTCAAAGCCAACCGTAACCAACCATTCCGGGACATTATCAATGCCAATTACGCCACCTTCGACGGGCAGGTTCCCTATTTTTTTGCACGCCTGCTGAATAGAGGAAAACACTTCAGCAAGATTAGTGGTTCCGACCTCATTTACGATGCGTGTGAATACGCTCAACAACACGGCAAAAGCCTGTTCTTGCTGGGCGGCAATGCCACTGCCAACGCCTTAGCCGTGCAGATTATCCGCGACACCTATGGTCTAAAAGTGGCGGGCTACGCACCAACCTACGCCACCTACCCTTTCACGCCTGACCACAATGAAGCCATTAAAGCGCAGATTAGCCAATTCAAACCTGATTTTTTATTTGTGGCATTTGGTGCAGTAAAACAGGAGTACTGGATCAACGACAATCTCGACTTTTTACAACAGGAACAAGTGCATCTGGCAGTTGGTTGTGGTGGTACCTTCGATTTTGTCTCAGGGCAAGTGAAACGTGCACCGCGCCTGTTACAGCGGGCAGGCTTGGAAAGTATCTGGCGTTTAGTCACCGAGCCGCGCCTGTTCCGGTTCAAGCGCCTGCTGGAAAGCACATTGTTTTTCAGCGTACTGTACAGCCATCACCTATCCCAGCGTAAAACATTTGGTCTAAATCTCAGCGCCTTACGACGCAAGCGGCAGCGTTGTAAAAATTAAGACTGGTGGGCTGCAACTAATGTTACAAATTGATGACAAACTGGTTATTCTGTATCACCACTTCATGGATTGGAATTACCAGCTTGGCATTCAAACACAAACTCATTCCCGCGATGATTGCCGTACCCGCGATGCTGGGCATGGCTTATGTGCTGTTTGCCGACCAAGGGAGCGGCGGCGCATGGGGTTTTGCGTATAACCGTTTATATACCTTCATCGTTTGGGGTGTATTGTTCAGCGGGGTATTGTGGCTATCACGTCGCCCTTGGTCGTCTGCTGGTTTAGCCGCTGTTGTGGTTGGCGGTCTGTGGGTTGGGGCGGCGATTAAATACCAATTCCTTGGCTCGCAATTGGTAGCGCCTGATCTGGTTGTTGCCGCGTTAAGTTTCGAAACGCTCTTTGAAATGGGCTTACTCCCCACATTGCTGATCATGGGCTATGTCGCCTTGTTAATGGCGAGTTTCCTGCTGGAACAGCCCACCGCGCGTTGGGGACGCAACGCTTTTGCACTGGGTTTTGCCAGCAGTGCCGCGCTGTTAGTTGCCCTGAACTTGCCACCGTTTTACATCGACCTGCAATGGACCACGCAATACAAACAAACCTTGCCGATTTTTGTGCAAAGCATCTGGCGCACCCAGCTCACTGAACCCACGCCCCCCCACGATACCAGCTATTGCTGTTTCAAAGGGGATCAGCAAGCCGAAGCCTTCACCACCACACCTGACCAAAAACCCAATATCATCGTGATTTTGGAAGAGTCGACCTTCCGCCCCGAACAAGTCATCGGTTTCAAGCCACAGGGTAAATTCTTCAAGGATGCCTACCCGCTCAAAGTCTACACCGCTGGCGGTTCGACTTGGGTACAGGAAATTGCGTTCTTACACGGGGTAGCACCGCCGTTGTACGGCAATGGCTGGAAATCCATTAACCTGTTCGCCCCCGGACGGCTGGATGGACGCATTGCCCAGCAACTGGCACAACAAGGCTACAAAACCAAAACCATTTACCCGATTGCGGGGCGGTTCTATGGTGGTAAACGTTTTCACGAACAATTGGGGATTCAAGATTTCATTGACTGCAAAGCCATGCCGGAATGCGACAAACGCCGCTGGAACAAACTGCCCGACGAAATCTTTTTCGATGAAGCCGTCAAGCAAGTCAAACTCAACGAGCAGCCGTTATTTACCTTCGTAGCAACCATGCGGCAGCATTCACCGCACGACAAAGGCATGAAGCCGGATGCCAAGCGGTGCGCACCGCAGCTTTCGGACAAACAATGTTCGATTATGCTGGATTACAACGAACGCTTGAATCTATCGGTAAAAGCCTACGAAAACCTGCTCAAGCAACTCAAAAAGCTACCGGAACGCACCATTGTTGTGACCTTTGGCGACCACATCCCCGGTGATGTCGCGGCACATTTCACCGATGCGGATTTTTATAAGCAAGACCGCTTCCGCACCTATTTTAATGTGTGGGATTCTGCGCAAGGTTACGTCACCAAAAAGCTGCTGGATGGTATGAAATACGAAACCATCGATGTAGCGATGCTCGATGCCCTCACCCTGCGTTATGCAGGATTTGAAAGCCGCTACCTGACCGACAAATTGGTACACATGCAAGCCTGTTCGGGGGCATTCTGTGGCTTTGAAGACACTTTACCCAAAAATCAAGCCATGCTTAAATCTCCTCAACCTCCAATTCCTTGAGCTTGCGGGTGAGGGTATTGCGCCCCCACCCCAACAAATCCGCCGCTTCAATCTTGCGCCCGCCGGTTTTCTTGAGTGCCGCTTGCAACAAAATACGCTCGAAAATCGGGCTGAGTTCCGTCAGTAAATTAACGTCGCCTTTATTGAGTTTGTAATCGGCAAAATGCGCCAAGGCTTTTTCCCAATTATCCGGCACTTCGGTTTTACCGGGGTCCACCTCCAGCAACTCCGCTGGCAAATCGTCCATCACGATTTCGCGCCCGGATGCCATGACCGTCAACCAGCGGCAGGTATTTTCCAATTGGCGCACATTGCCCGGCCAAGGCAAGGTTTGCAAATGCGCGGTCACACGCCCTGACAAGGCTTTCACCTCCACCTGCAACTCTTCCGCCGCACGGTGTAAGAAATGATTGAGCAGCAAGGGAATATCCTCACGGCGTTCGCGCAACGGCGGGTTATGAATACGGATCACATTCAGACGGTGAAACAAGTCTTCGCGGAATTGCCCCTTATGCACCAATTCTTCTAAGTGCTGGTGAGTTGCCGCAATAATGCGCACATCCACTTTCACCGGGGTATGCCCACCGACGCGGTAGAATGTGCCTTCTGCCAAGACACGCAGCAAACGGGTTTGCAATTCGGCAGGCATATCGCCGATTTCGTCCAAAAACAGTGCACCGCCGTCGGCTTGCTCGAAACGTCCCTTACGTTGTGCATAAGCACCCGTGAATGCACCTTTTTCGTGCCCAAACAATTCCGACTCCAGTAACTCGCGGGGAATTGCTGCCGTATTCAGCGCAATAAACGGCTTGGTAGAACGCGGGCTGTGGGTATGCAAGGCTTTGGCGACCAACTCCTTACCCGTGCCAGACTCGCCCGTGATCAACGCGGTAATGCTGGATTTGGAAAGCCGTCCAATTGCCCGGAACACCTCCTGCATCGCCGGTGCATGGCCGATAATATCGCGCCCACCCAGCAGTTCCAGCGCCGGGTCAGCCGCTTTTTCGCCATCGCGTTCACGGCGCATTTTGCAGGCACGCCGCACCAATTCCAGCGCATCATTCACGTCAAACGGCTTGGGCAGGTATTCAAAGGCACCACCTTGATACGCCGAGACGGCGCTTTCGAGATCAGAGTGCGCGGTCATAATGATCACGGGAATCATCGGGTGTTCGCGCTGCATCCGTTCCAATAAGATCAGACCATCTGTGCCTGGCATCCGAATATCCGTGATCAGCGCATCCGGCTGTTCAGTGCGCAAAGCAACCAGCACCTGATCGGCAGTCTCGAAGCTGCGGGCTTCAATGCCTGCTTTTTGCAGGGTGCGCTCCAATACCCAGCGAATCGAGCGGTCATCATCAGCAATCCAGACATTTTCAATAGGTGGCATGGTCTTCCTCCAGCGGAATCAAAATCGAAAAACACGTATTTCCGGGAACAGATTCGCAATGAATCAAGCCCTTATGACGGCGCATTAATGTCTGTGCAATTGCCAAACCCAAACCACTGCCTTCAGGATGCCCGCTCACCATTGGCAGGAACAATTTATCCTGCAAATGCTCCGGCACACCGGGGCCATTGTCGCAAATATCAACTTTCATCACGTGGCGGTAACGCATTTGCTGGATGGTGAATTGCCGCAAAATGCGGGTACGCAATAAAATCAAGCCACTACCCGCCAACGCACGGGTGGCATTATTGACGATATTCAGCACCACCTGAACCAATTGGTTACGGTCGCCCTGAAATTCCGGCAAACTGGGGTCGTAATCACGCACGAATTGCACATCAGCAGAGACTTCCGCCCCCACCAAATGCCGGACGTGTTCCAACACTTCATGGATGTTGACGCTTTCAGTATGCGGCAAACGGCTAGGGCCTAACATGCCGTCCACCAAATGCTTGAGGCGATCTGCCTCGGAAATAATGATCTGGGTGTATTCTTTGAGTTCAGGGTTTTCCAGCTCACTTTCCAACAATTGTGCCGCGCCACGCAAACCACCGAGCGGATTTTTGATTTCGTGGGCTATTCCACGCACCAATTCATGCACCGCCTGCTGTTGATGGATGACTTGCTCCTCCCGCACGATACGCAACTTGCGGTCAATGCGGTGAACTTCCAACAATAAATGATTATTCCAGTCGCGCAAGCTAATCGGAGTGATCACGCAATCAATGGTAATCGCTTCATTACTAGCCAATTCAATCTGGCACTCACGGATGGATTGCGGGTCACTCAGGCTCAGGGCAAGTTCCAAATGATCCAACACTTCCCGGCTGCGCAATAATGATGCAACAGGCATTCCTAACGCTCGCTGCTGACTTTGACCAAACAGCATTTCAGCCGATTGATTCATGTAAACAACCGCAAGCCCTGTATCCAGCACCACAATGGCGCAAGTCAGGGTATCCAGTAGATCACTTTTTTTCAGGCTAGTATTATTCATCGCAAAAACAATGCAAATTCAGTGCCATAAAAATTTACTCATACTTTTCATTATCTTACAATTAGCATACTGTTAAGCATTCATCGCAGTCACGCGCAAAGCACCAAAACAGTGCAACTTATTATATGCACCAAATCGGTGGGATGCTGCTTACTAGGCATAAACGCGACATAGCATTGCCAACACATTATCTTCAGCACTAATTCAAAATTGTCGACAATTCTGACGAGCATACCCCTAAAATACGCCTTTTATGCCGCAAAACACGGCAAAAGAATCTACAAAATGTGGTGTAATCCTTAAAAATGTTTGTTCTGATGATTGC
>JBEUIR010000168.1:0-5365 GCA_040415395.1 Candidatus Thiothrix namsaraevi | reverse complement strand
CCATGCGCCTATTATTGGTCGAAGACGACACCGAACTCAGCAGCAGTTTGCACACGCGCTTGAAACGTGAAGGCTTCGCGGTGGACATTGCCAATAATGGCGTGGATGGCGAGTTCATGGGCGATGAAACGCCTTACGATGCGGTGATTCTTGACCTCGGTTTGCCGCAACGCAGTGGGCTGGAGGTGTTGCAACACTGGCGGCAGCGTGGCAATCGCGTACCGGTGATTATCCTCACTGCCCGTGATGCATGGCATGAACGGGTGGATGGTTTCAAAGCCGGGGCGGACGATTACCTCGGTAAGCCGTTTCATTTTGAGGAATTGCTGGTGCGGGTACAGGCATTGATTCGTCGCAATTTGCAAGCGGCAGTTCCCGACCAAAAGCTGCATTGCTGCGGCTTGCAATTGGATGAGGCACACCAGCAAGTCACCACACCAGCCGGTGAGGTCTTCGAGTTGACGGGGACAGAGTTTCGTCTGTTGCGCTATTTTATGTTGCACCCCGGTCGGATTCTTACCAAGTTGCGCCTAACCGAGCACGTTTACGCACAGGATTGCGACCGTGATAGCAATGTGATCGAAGTTTACGTGCGCCATTTGCGCCGCAAGTTGGGGGATTGGCGCATTCAGACGCGGCGCGGGCAGGGTTATATTTTTATCGACCCCGACAAGCCGGAGCCACCCGTATGAAATCACTCGAACGTCAGTTGCAGATCAACCTCGCGGTTATTTTGGTGTTGGTGATGACACTGATTTGGGGTGTAGGGTTGGCTTTGCCTTGGTTTTTAGGCGGGGGGCAAGGTGTGCATTCGGCAGGGCATGTGGCATCGGCTGCCGAGGTCGGCTCGACTCAACAGCGTCCGAAGCGTTTTAAGTGGTTGTTTCCACTGCTGGCAGCAGGGGGAATTGCGTTGATTTTGGTGGTGCAGGGGCTGGTTATTCGTCGAACCTTTCGGCGTTTGGATCACATTCGTGCCGAGCTGCAACAACTGGAGGCAGGCAATATCCAGCGGCTCACGGAAACAGTACCCACGGAAATTTACCCGATTGTCAAAGAGTTCAATCACCTGTTGAGTTTGATGCAGGAGCGTTTGGAACGTTCCCGTAATGCACTGGGCAATCTGGCGCACGCGCTGAAAACCCCGCTCAACTTACTCTCCCAACACCTTGATGCTGACATATCGGCGACCAGTCATCAGCAGGCGCAATTGCAAGCCGAACGCATTCGCCAATTGACTGAGCGTGAACTTAAACGTGCGCGTATGGCAGGTCTTGGTAATACCACGCAACGCTTTGACCCGCGTGTGGAATTGCCCGTGCTGGTGGAAGTCTTGGCACAGGTACACCACAAATCCCCGCGCTGCATTACGCTGGATATTGCCCCAACACTTACCCGTTTCGGCGACCGCGAAGACATGCTGGAATTGTTGGGGAATTTGCTGGATAACGCCTGCAAATGGGCGCAACAACAGGTGCGTTGCCAAATCAGCAGCGTCGCGGGCAAGGTGCAAATCAGCGTGGAAGACGATGGTAACGGGCGCACTGAGGTCGAGTTACAGCAAATGGCAGCACGCGGGGTGCGGCTGGATGAAAGCGTTGACGGGCACGGCTTGGGTCTGTCAATTTGCAAGGACATCACCAAATTATACGGTGGTACGCTGGTGTTTGAACGTTCCACACGACTGGGTGGGCTGCGGGTAACGGTTACGCTTTAATCGAGCATCTTTTAGACTGCTTGTTCCAATGCTTGCAAAGTGGCGGGGTAAAGGGTTTCGAGTTCGTCAATTAAGGTATTAATGCCGCTGGCATCGCCGCTTTCGCCCTTGTGTTGCAACGTCTTACAAATGTCGCCCATTGGCACTGCGCCTAAACTGACGCAGGAGCCTTTCAGCTTGTGGGCAGCTTTGCCGAGTTCGATAAGGTTGCCCGTGTGTGCATGTTGGCGGATGTCTGCCAGCATCGCCGGGGTGGTGCTGCCAAACATTTTAATGAGGCGCGGTAAAATAACAGCGGGGAGCTGTTGGAGTGCTTCAGTGGCTACTAATGGCATGGTTGGCTTCCTCACGAGGCTGAGAGTTATTGTTGGGTGTACACCAGTATTGCAAGGCTGTTTCGACGGCTTCGGGCAATACGGGTTTGCTGATGTAATCATTCATTCCCGCTTGCAGGCATTCTTGCCGGTCGCCTTCCATTGCGTTGGCAGTCATGGCAATGATGATCGGTTGTTGATCAGGCGGGAAGTCTGCACGGATGCGGCGGGTGGCTTCCAGACCATCCATATCCGGCATTTGCATATCCATGAAAATCACGTCGTAGGCTTTTTTGCGCAGGGCTTGCAGGGCTTCGAGACCGGTTTCGGCAAGGTCAACTTTGTAAGCCATTTCATCTAGGATGGATGAGGCGACAATTTGGTTGATAGGGTTGTCTTCCGCCAGCAAGATGGTGAGTGGCAGACGTTCCCCCAGTTTGAGATGGGATTTTTCCGGGCGATTGCTGACCAGATTCAGCTCCCCTAGCACGGTCATGAGGCTGTCAAACAAGCGGCTGCGAGTCAGCGGCTTGGTGAGGTACAGGTTATAGAGTTTCCGCACCGTGTCTTTGGGGTGGCGGTCATTGGGGGGGGCTATCAGAATTAGCGGCAATTCTTGCTTGCTGAAGCGTTGGCGGATGTATTTTGCCAGTTCCAGTGGGGAATCGCCGGGCAAGTTGCTTTCGATGAGGGCAATGTCATAGGGCTTGCCGATGCCGATGGCGATGCGGCTGATGGCGTCGGTTGCGGTACTGACGGTGTCTACCGTTGCTCCCCAACTTTTACAGAAGTCTTGGATAGCTTGGCTACTGGCAGGGTTATTTTCCACCACCAATAGGCGTTTACCCACAATTTCTGGGATATTGGTGTGTAAAAACGGTTTAAGTTTGCCGTTGGCTTGGCGGGTTTTAATGGTGAAATGGAAACGGCTGCCGACGCCGACGGTGCTTTCTGCCCAGATTGTGCCGCCCATCATTTCGACGAGATGGCGTGAAATCGCCAGACCCAGCCCGGTGCCTTCATGGCGACGGCTGAGTGTTTCGTCGGCACGGCTGAATTGCTCGAAGATACTTTCCAACCTATCGCTTGGGATGCCAGGGCCGGTATCGTTGATTTGGAATTCGAGTTCGTAAGTGTCGTTTTGGTAGCTACGCGGGATAACAAACACGGTGATTTCACCGCTATCGGTGAATTTGATGGCGTTACCGATGAGATTGGTCAAAATTTGTCGCAAGCGCACCATGTCGCCTTCAATGAATAGCGGAATGGATGGGCCAACCGCGTAAGCCAGTTCCAGATTTTTTTCGAGGGCTTTGGCATTGAGCAGGTTGAGGATTTCTTCAATACACGCCCGCAATTCAAAGGGTTCACGCTTGAGGTCGAGTTTGCCCGCTTCAATTTTGGAAAAATCCAGCACGTCATTGATGACAGTTAGCAAGTGTTCGCCGCTGAGATGGATGCTGTCCACGAATTCGGTTTGTTTCTTACTCATGGGCGTATTCATCAGCAAGCGGGTCATGCCGATGACGCCATTCATGGGGGTGCGGATTTCGTGGCTCATGGTGGCGAGGAAACGTGCCTTGGTTTTGACGGCATCTTCCGCTACCGACTGGGCGTGCTGGGCGGCTTCCACCAAACGCTTGAAGCTGCCAGAGAAATAGATGCGACTGACGACCAGCCCTACGATCAAGAGTACGGTAACGGCAAGGGAGCGCTGCTTGATGGTGTCGAGGCGCTGCATCATGTCGGTAGCAAGGCGGGTATTTTGCTGGATGGATTGCTGGATGGATTCGGCAACTTGTAGAGCCAGCTCGTCATCCATATCTTCCAGTTGTTCCAGCATTTCACGGGCTTCCAGGGCGGTATCGTGCGCATCCTTAGCCAGTTGTTTCCAGTGACCCGGTGACAGGGTGTTCAATTCTGCCACCAAATTGCCCATGATGCCGCTGGTTTCTTCAAACTGCACTTTGAGTTCATTATTCTCTCCTGCTGGCCACAGGTTCAGCATTTGCTGGCTTTGCTGTTGCAGGTTGCGGGAGAGTTCTTCAAGTTTTGGCAGATCATCCTTGCTGCTATTGGGGTTGAGGGCGAACTGGAAGAACGCCTCATCCAGATCATCAAACGCTTCGCGCTGCTCGTCAATCAGTACTTCTAGCGCCATCTGTTGCTGGAATGCCTGATAGGATGTCTGCAAGGTGCGTGCTGCCTGTTGCTGGTTGTGCTGGGCGTCACTGACGGCATTGCTCAGACTGAACCACAGCAGCATTGCCAATATGCCCAGCAGCAGGATCAGCAGGGCGCTGTCAATCACTTGAAGCAGGCGCATATTGGTAAATGGGCGCATGAAAAATCCTTGGCTTAAAACTGGAAGCGCAGCGTTGCAGAGGTGAAATGCCGCTCGTTATCATCATGATCGAACACGGCGATTGCACCGCTGAGCGGCTTGCCAGCGACAAAGCGCACATCATCAACAAACCCGGTGTCGAGCTTGCGGCGTTGTTCCAGATGCCATTTGCCGTCTTTCCACACGCCTTTGGCTTTCACGTCATCGGTACTGGGTGGCAGGGCTTCTTCCATTGGCAGGTATTTTGGCATGATGTCCTGTTGTTTCTTAAAATAACGTTTGGCGACATAGGGTTCCCGATCCGCGTCGGAAGGGCGCTGAATGTACAGATGAGAACCATCCGGCAAGGTCGCCTTGTAAGATTCCTGCATGGATTGCTTGCTGATGATGGTCATCTTGTCGTGGGCAATGCCCATCGGGTTGGTACGACCTGCTTTCCAGTTCCACATGTCGGCCTTGAATTCCTTGCCGGAAAACCAGTTGGCGTCGTAATTGCCTTCCATCGCAAATTCAAGGGCGAAACGGTCTTCGCGTTGTTTGCCTTCGGTGTATTTTTGCTGGGCTTCATCCCACACGTGCGGTTTGTGCTGGGTATCTTCGGAGCTGTCTTCCCATTCGCTGTAGAAGAAGACTTCATCGCCGAATATACCGGCTTTCAGGGTGACGGTTTTGGTCAGTTCTGGTTTGCTGAGGTAAGTGAGGGGAATTTCGATACCTTTCACTTCTTGCCAGTCATCAGCGGAACCGTCGAGGGTGGGGGCAGCTTTCAGTTGGTTAATGGTGATGGTTTGTGTGTCGGCATAGGCAATACCCAAGGAGCCACAGAGAAAAAAAGTGGATATTCCCAACAGATGGTATTTCATGCGCATGTCCCTCATTAATATTGTTGTATTTCGTTAGCAGCGCGAGTGCTTATTGCTTGTCGTTAAAATGCTATCAGTAATTTTGTTTATTGTGAATAGCGATTTATGGCTCAAAAAACGCAAAAGC
>JBEUIR010000167.1:0-5395 GCA_040415395.1 Candidatus Thiothrix namsaraevi | reverse complement strand
AAAACTGTTTTTTAATTCTGGGTTCAGGAACTGCTTAAAAAAGCTGACCAAGAAATTGCCATCGCAAACGGTCGATCTTTTCATGGGATTGGCGGACTTATCCACAAAAGCCCCTATTCAAGATTACCCTTCCAGCTCGGCACGTAAGCGTGCTTCTTCCCGGTTTAGCTCGCGCCGCTGAGAAATAGAACGCCACAGCAATGCTAGAATAAACATCAAAGAAACCAGTGCAACCACCAAAGATACCCGTGTTGGTGTTGGAAATTTACCCTCTTCTGTGCCGGTGATTTGCTGCTCTAAAATGTTTTGCAATGGCACGGCGGATTTGTCGCTGTTAGCGGCGCTGGGTGTCGGCGGTGGTGTCAATTGGTCAGCAAACACGGGCGCAGTTTCGGGTGGTGCACTGGGTGTTTGTTCGGGGTCTGGATTGGCGGCCAAGGTCAGGCTCGGTGGCGTGGTGCTACCCGGTTCAGCCGGTGGTGGTGGTGCGGCACTGGTGTTACCGGGTTCTAATTCTTGGAGGCGGGTGTGCAGTGCTTGGCTTTCAGCGTATTGCCGTTTGATGGAAATACTGGCTTCCCGCAATGACGCCTGTAAGTTCTGGATGTGGGTATCGCGTTGCTCCAGCAGTTGTTTTAGGTCGGTTAGTTCGGCTTGCAACGCGGCATCGGCTTGCTGGGTTTGTTGCGTTTGTTCGGGGGTTGCGCTGGTCGCGGGATCGCTGGTGGTGGGTAAGGCGGCGACTTGTGCCAAGGCAGTTTCCAATTCCGCGATGCGGGCATCTTTGGCTTGTAGTTGTTGTTTCAGATCCGCCAGCTCTGTTTGTAATTTAATCATTAGCTCGTTTTGCAATTGTGCGGCTTGTGCCTGATCCGATGCAGGCTCAGGTGTGACCGGTGTTGCTGCTCGGCTTGCCTGTAATTCGGCTAACTGCTTGCTTAAGTCAGTGCTGCGTTGTTGTTCGGCGCTGAGTTGTTCTTTCAGGCGCGTGATTTCCGCGTGAAGGCTGGCTTGGGCGGCTTGTTTGCCCGCACTTTGTTGGACTTCAGGAATCACCGGGATCTTGAGGTAAACGCCTTTTTTGAGTTTGTTAATATCGCCACTGATAAAAGCATCGGGGTTTTGCGCACGGATAGCCGCCATCATTTGCGGTACGCTGATGTCATAGGAAGGGCGTCGCCGACTGGCAATATCCCACAGCGAATCATTGTTTTTTACCGGCCCGTAACTGGCTCCGGCGTAGGCGGGAGGTAAGCTGCTTAATGATGCCGCCAGTAACAACCCCGTGGCAACAGCAAGTATTTTATATTTCATGGCAATTCCGCAGAGACAATCTAAGTTAATCTTTTATATAGACGATCCGCGCATAAAATGCAGGCGGATCGCCATAGCCCATCTAATCATAACCGGATGTCAGCCGGTCTGCACGGTTTACCGGACAGCGTGCCCCGCTATCGGGATTTCCGGTGCAGGTTGATTCGCCCATCGGCTTGCCAGCAGGTACTTAGGCTTTCCGACACCTTGTTGTGGGTTCAGTTCCAGTACCGTTTCACGTTCCAGTTTTTCGAGGATTTTTTCCGCGATTTTCTGGCGTTCGGGTTTACCAATCAGCGACGGTTGCAAGCCTAATGCCTTGGTGTGGTGACGAATGACATCAGTGACGGCATCTGTTACCGGGCGTACCGTGGGTTTGACGTCACCGTTGAGAATACGCGAGCGCACTTCCGTGTAAATCAGTTTGAAAAAGCGCTCACGGGTGAAGTCGCGTACCTTGGCTTCCGGTGGGTCAGCGCGTGACGTTTCCGGGGTTTGAAGCAGTTACTATAAAACCTATTCAAACCTATCCAAAATTATTCATTATGGATAGGTTTAAAAAAGATTAATGACCGTTTATCGGCAAATAATAGCAGCAAAAACACGATTGACTAGACAACTATCACGCTACATTGCATTCTGTTATCCATGATCATCAGCCACAAAATCCGTCTTGACCCCAACAACAAGCAAGCCACGTACTTCGCGAAAGCCGCCGGTACGGCACGGTTTGCCTATAATTGGGCATTGGCAGAGTGGCAAACCCAATACGCCGCATGGAAAGACGACAACAGCCAACCCAAACCCAATCAAATGTCGTTGCGCCGTCAATTGAACGCCATCAAACGCGAACAATTCCCGTGGATGCTGGAAGTCACTAAAAACACCCCACAAATGGCAATTATCCAACTCGGTGCAGCCTTCAACAACTTCTTTGCCGGACGTGCCAGCTACCCGCAATTCAAAAAGAAAGGCAAAAGCCGCGACAGTTTCACCCTCACCAACGACCAGTTTAGCCTTAACGCTTCCCGCATCCGCATTCCTAATCTTGGATTAGTGCGGATGCGGGAAACGTTGCGTTTTTCCGGCAAAATCCTCTCTGCCACGATTTCCCGCACCGCTGACCAGTGGTTCGCCAGCATCACCGTGGATACGCAAGACCATCACCACCTCCCGCCTGCTGAAAACCAAGGCACGGTAGGGGTGGATTTGGGGGTATCCGCACTGGCAACGCTATCAACGGGGGAAAAAGTGGTCGGGGCGAAGCCGCATAAAGCCTTGCTTTTCCGCCTAAAACGGCTATCCCGCAGTTTGTCCCGCAAGGTCAAAGGCAGTGCTAACCGCCACAAAGCCAAGGTAAAACTGGCAAAACTTCATGCACGGATAGCCAACATCCGCCAAGACAGTTTGCACCAACTCACCACCGATTTGACCCGCCGTTTCCATACCATCGGCATTGAAGATTTGAACGTATCCGGCATGGTGAAAAATCGTCACTTATCCCGTGCGATTAGTGACATGGGATTCTTTGAGTTTCGCCGTCAGGTGGAATACAAGGCCGCCATGCGCGGTGCGGTAGTGGTGGTGGCGAACCGTTTTTTTGCCTCCAGTAAAACGTGTTCCAATCCCGCTTGTGGTCATAAGTTGGAGAAATTACCGTTATCTGTGCGCGAATGGACTTGCCCGTGTTGTGGTGCAGTTCACGATAGGGATGTGAATGCGGCTATTAACTTAGCCAACTACGCCGTGAGTTCCACGGTGTCTGCCTGTGGAGGGGAAGGCTCTGGCCTTGGGCGTAAGCCGAAGACGAAACCAGCCCCCGCGAAGCAGGAATTTAACCGCAAACTTGACCTTGGTTAGGTTTGTATAAGTTTAAGGGAACGGTTACTCCTTGATTGTGTGCTTAATAACTGCGGAACAAACCGACCATTTTACCCTGTACCTGTACGCTTTCGGCGGGGTAGCGCATCGGTTGCATCTGACTGTTTTCCGGGCGTAGTTCGATACGCCCATCGGGTAGACGGTACAGGCGTTTGAGGGTGACTTCTTCGCGTTCCACCAAGGCGACCACAATGTCGCCATCACGGGCGTTGTCTTGTTGTTGGATGACGACGAAATCACCATCCATAATGCCGATGTCGATCATCGACTCGCCACGCACTTCCAGCACGTAACGCCCATTGCCACCGAACAAATCGCTGGGGTTGATTTCATCTTTACCCGCAATCGCTTCGATCGGTTTACCGGCGGCAATGCGCCCGGCAAGCGGTAAGCCGAGGCTTAGCGGCATTTGCGGGTGGCGTGCCACTGCCGTCTCTGGCAGCCGGTAGGCACGTTTGCCCGCTGTGGCGTGTAGGCGACCTTCCCGGATCAGCGCCTGCACATGTTGGTGAATAGTACTGCGGGTGGAAATCCCGCCTGCTTGGGCAATTTCATCCAACGTAGGGGTGTAGCCATTACGGGCGTACAGGGACTGGATAATGTCCCAAATCTGTTGTTGTCGGCGTGTGAGCATAGCGCGGTTCCTTCTTAGCAAAACGAACAAAACACGAACCAAATATACGGTTTAGTACCGACCTACGCCAATCAAAAATACTTGCCGTAGATTCGCTTTTTGTTCGGTTTTGCCGATGAGCGGTAGAATTGACTTGAAGAAAACGCGCTTAGTGAAGGCTTTAGTGGAATGCGACGGACAACTGATTGATCTTGCGGAATTGCCCCGGTGTCATGCCGCTAATTTCACGAAATGCTTGGGTGAACAGGGTTTCAGAGGCAAAGCCGACTCGTAAACCTACGGCTTGCAAGGTGGTGTCAGGTTCTTCCAACAGCATATCTTCTGCTGCTTCTACCCGAAATTCGCTCACATAGCGTGAAAAGCCTTTGCCGAGCCGGGTTTGCAGTAATTCCGCCACTTGTTGGGGCGATAGCCCCAGCCGTTCTGCCAGCGTATCGAGCGATAAGTCGGGTTGGCGGAACAGTTCTTGTTCCTGCATTAAGCCTTCGATTTCTGCCAACATCAGATCGCAATCCACTTGCGCCAAGGTGGACGCGGCATGGGTTTCGCGGACAGCTTCCGCTAAATCGGTCGTTAGCCGGGGGGCAATGCTGAGTGCCGCATAGATCAGTAAGAGCACAAGCCCAATGGTGCTGGCATGTGCCATGAAAAAGACGTTTTCCGGCAGTAAGGTTACGCCCATTCCCAATGGCAAGGCTGATAAGGCGATGATAAATGCTATCCCTAGGAGTATTCTGACCGGTTGAAAGCGATTCGGTTGTTGACGCAATGCAGCATACAAGCGGCTGGCTAACCACACGCAATACCCAGCTCCCAAAGCAAAGGCTAAGGTCACGGCTACATAGAAGGGGAGAAAAGGGGCAGCCAAAATCGGTAACAGGTGCAGCACGTCACGCGGTGGTTTTTCACGTGTTGCCTGCAATAGTGGTTTGCTGAACAGGTAAAAGGTTGGGGCGACGGTGAACAATAAGACTTGGTAGTAAGGGCTGTGAATAATATCAGTACCTGTCTGTAACCAGACAAAATACGCCAGTTGCAGACCCAGCAGGGTAATGAGCACGATAATGCCCATTGCCTGTGCGGTGGCTTGCCCTTGGTAATGTTCGCGCCGGAAATGGGTTAAGGCGAGCAGCGGGATGCTGAATACGGAAAAGCCGATGAGCAGCGTACTGATTGTCTGCATGGCTTAACGCTTATCGTCAGGTCGGCAGGCGGCATTGGCGCGGATCAGTGCATCCACTTGTTCTTTGCTCAGTTTGCCAGTGGAGTTCATGGCTTGTTTGGCGACGTCCTGAATGCTTTGGGTTTCAGCTTCCTTGACGGGCGCGGTTTCGGTGCAGCCAACCATTAGACTGCCGGTGAACAAAAGACACGCATAAACCGCGAGTGAAAATAGTGTACGCATGGTGAGAATGCCCTCGAAAAGAATATGCTACTTAGATAACACATTCTTGCCTTTAGTAAACATAGAATTTACCGATAGGGGCGTTTATTGCTGATAAGTGGTTATGCCGTTGAAGGATTCATCACACCCAATAATACGTATTGTTGTTGGAATTGGTGTAA
>JBEUIR010000166.1:0-5397 GCA_040415395.1 Candidatus Thiothrix namsaraevi | reverse complement strand
CCAACCACCGTACCAACATCGCCCGTAATTGCGCCACATCAATCGGTTTCGCGAGATAATCACTCATCCCACTCGCGAGGCAATGTTCGCGAATCGCGGCCGAAGCATGAGCCGTCATCGCAATAATCGGCAAGGTTTGCCAACGCGGGTCGGTACGCAATTCACGGGTCAACGCATCGCCTGTCATCCCCGGCATCTCAATATCCATCAATACCAGATCGAAGTCACCAGCCACCAATGTCACCCGTGCCTGCCTGGCACTTTTTGCTTGCTCGGTAACGCAACCGAAGCGGCGCAACACCTCAATGCTGATCATCAAGTTCAATTCATCGTCATCCACCACCAGAACCCGCGCCCCCGTGAGCAATGATTCTGCGTTAGCAGCACTGGGAGTTGATGCAGTATTAGGCAATACCGTAGACGCAGCTTCACACCCGAAATCTGCACAAAAAGCAAACTCACTACCCACCCCAGGAATGCTTTCTACCGTAATCGCGCCGCCCATCAATTCCACCAAATGACGGCTGATGGATAAGCCTAAACCTGAGCCTTGCACTGTTTCATGTTCGCCAGCATTAATCCGCACGAATGGCTCAAACAAGCTCTCACGCTGATTTGCCGGAATTCCGATTCCCGTATCACGCACACTGAATTGCAACCTGACCTTATTCGCTGTCCGCGCTTGCAAACTCACATGCAAAGAAACGCTGCCCTTATTGGTAAATTTAACCGCATTAATCAGCAAATTATTCAATACTTGGCTTAAGCGCAACGGGTCACCCACCAACACGGTTGGAATATCGTCTTGCACCTCCAGACGAAACGCCAAGCCCTTCTCTTGGATAGCGTCCTGCACAATGTGCTGAACACTTTGCAGAATTCCCTGCATATTAAATGGCACGGGGCGTAACACTACTTCCCCCGCCTCAATGCACGAAAAATCCATCACATCTTCCACAATCCCCAGCAATAAGCGTGAGGAGCTATGCAGTTTTTCCGCGTAATCCCGTTGTTTACCCTGCAAATCCTCCCGTTGCAGCAATTGCGCCAAACCCGTGACTGCATTCAACGGCGTGCGGATTTCATGGCTGATATTCGCAAGGAAAATGGATTTGGCACGCGTCGCCGTATCCGCTTGTTCTTTGGCTTGCTGCAATTTCTGCTGAACATCGACCTGCGAGGTAATGTCCATAATCAAGCCTTCTAACATCAACGGTTCACCCGCCGCATTGTAGGCGACGCAATGCGCTTGTTCCCACACCCAACACCATTCCCCCGAACGGTGTTGGATCCGATAACTCAACTGAAACGGATGCCCTGCAGTGCTGGCATTAACCGCCGTCGCTGTCACCGTGTCACGATCATCAGGGTGAATCAAACTCGTCCAAGTCAACCGCTGTGAGCCAATCAACCATTCAGCGGGATAACCCGTCAAGCTTTCACACCCCTCACTGACAAACTCCATCGTCCAATCGGCATCGTTATGGCAACGGTAAGCCATTCCCGGTAAGTTACCGATCAAGCTCTGCAAAGAACGCTGGCTTTCCTGCAACAAACGTTCGCTTTCTTCTTGGGCTTGCATGGTCTGTTGCAGCAGGGTGTTTTTTTCCTGCAAACGCCCATTCACCCACGCCACCAAACCACTGCCGATAAAGCCCAGCAGCGCAACCAGTCCAAATCCACCGAGTACCCACCACACCCAGCGGTAATCCGGTTTCTGGTCGGGGTCGTACCAAAAACCATCCAGCTTGCTGGTGTCGTCGACCATACCCAACTTGACGAAGGTATCCGCCATGCGCCGCCAGCGTTCCACATTCATGTGACCGATCTGCACAATATCCGGCTTTACCAGCTCGTGGATACCCGCCGCTTCAAACTGCAACGCCTCACGATTCAATTGCGGGTAATGTTTCAGCAAAACCGTAATCATGTCATCGGGATTTTCCAGCGCGTATTGCCAGCCCCGCACCACCGCACGGCGTAATGCAGCCACTTGCGCGGGATGTTCCTCTAGGTGGCGTTCACTGGTAAACAACGTATCGCCGTAAAAATCCACCCCGTAAGTGATCGGCTGAATGTAATGGATGTCGCGCCCCGCCTGCTGATTGAGGAACGGTTCATTGGTCATGTAACCGTATTCCGCATCCACCTGCCCGGACAACAATGCGTTCATTCCCGGTCGATTCGGTTGCAAGGCTAACGCATTCAGCATTACCCCTTCGTTCACAAACATCGCCGCGATTTCCACCAGCGGCTGCCCGCCGACCTGCATCCCAATGCGTTTGTGGGCTAAATCGTGCGGGGTACGCAAACCCGCCTTACTCTCGGTCATTAACATCGCGGGCGAATGCTGGAAAATACTCGCCAACGCCACCACCGGCTTGCCTTGCAAACGGTAGAAAACCAATTCCCCCGCCTCAATCGCATAGTCTGCCCGTCCCTCCAACACCTCAATCAAAGGCGCAATATCAGTACCACCGGGCAGTAAGGTGACATCCAACCCTTCCTCCTGGAAAAAGCCGTATTCCAGCGCAGCGTAATACCCCGCAAACTGGAACTGCGGCTGCCATTTCAATTGCACGGTAACGGGTTCTAAAGCAAGAGATGAGGCAGTTGCCAGCTTTCCCAATAGACAGCACAGCAATCCTACCCAAATAAGGCGAGGTATCATTAACACTCCAACGTCATAGTATCGGCATCCACACGCAAAAAACTCCCTTTAGCTTCATGCCAATCGCCCAATACTATCCGCTGTGATCGCAAGTCATCCAGCAGGAAATCGTGTACAGCAGGGCGGTGCGTATGCCCGTGAATCATGCACGTTACACCCGCTGCCCGCAAGGTCGCTTCTACGGTTTGTTGATTCACATCCAAAATTGCCTCCGCCTTACCCTGCATACTCTGGCGGCTTTGCGCCCGCATCGCTTCGGCTTGACGGATACGTTCTGCTAAGGGCAAGGCAAGGAATTGCTGCTGCCATTGCGGGTTGCGGAACAGCTTGCGCACCTGCTGGTATTCGACATCATCGGTACACAGCGTATCACCGTGCAACAGCAAGGTCGGTGTGCTGTACAAGTCGATCACCTGTTGTTCTGGTAACAATGTACACCCCGTCGCTTCAGCAAATCGTTCCCCCACCAAAAAATCACGGTTGCCGTGCTGAAAGTACAATTTCACGCCACTATCGCGCACCTGCCGCAAACCCGACACCACCGGCTGAAACACTGCCGCATCAGGCGTCGCCAGCGCATCATCGCCGACCCAATATTCAAACAAATCCCCCAAAATATAGAGCGCATCCGCCCTCCCCTCCATCTGCCCCAATAAATCGAGCAGCAACCGAATCGCACCGGGGTGGGTCGCATCTAAATGCAAATCGGCAATAAACCAGCTTGACATACGCATCATTTATCCTAAAAACCATTATTATCATCGTAAAGTGGCAAACAATCTCAATGGAACATTGACCTATCCCAAAGAGTCTAATAACTTATCTTCACCTTAACCACCCCGCAAACTGACATGACATATTGTATCGGCATTTCTCTCGACGATGGGCTTGTTTTAACCTCTGACTCACGTACTAACGCGGGCATTGATCATGTCAGCACTTACAGCAAAATGCACCGCTGCGTCACCAACCCGGATCGCTGTTTAGTGATCATGAGTGCGGGCAATCTCGCCACCACCCAAGGCGTTATCCAACAAATCCGTCGTGATGTATTGGAAAGCGCCCCCCGCAATATCAATACGTTAAGCTATTTAGCAGACGTTGCCGAATACTTAGGCGATGTGCTGGTCAATCGGATTCGCAAACACACCGAACAAACTGGCTTTGTCCCCGATGCCACGCTGATCCTTGGTGGGCAGATTCAAGGGCGCAACCCCAACATCTACATGATTTACCCGCAAGGTAACTACATTACCTCCTCGGCGGACACCCCTTATTTGCAAATCGGCGAAAGCAAATACGGCAAACCTGTGCTGGATCGCTTCATCACCCGCAGTGCCTCGCTGGAAGATGCCGCCATTTGCTCGCTGATCTCGATGGATTCCACCATGAAAAGTAACGCCAGCGTCGGGCCACCGATTGAAGTCTTGATTTACCCACGCGACCAGTTCAACGCCCCCAAACACTACAAGTTTGACGCGGAAGACCCGTATTTACTCGAAATCCGTCACGAATGGGCGAATCAGTTGAACCAAGCGTTCCGTTCCATGCCCCGGCTGGAAGTCCACGCCAAACCCGATGGCAACTTACATACCTTCTGAGCCTGTCACCAGTTGGTGAATAAAGCGCAGTTTCACAATAACCTGCCGTGACAGCGTAAAGGGGTAAGCGTCCGGCTGCCCCATGCTGCGGTTGAGCGCATTCATGGTGCGCGACAGTTGCCGCCATTCCTGCATCAGTAAATGGAAGTCATCGGGGTTAACAGCCTCACGGTGGATTAAGCCAAAACTGGTCGCTGTCTCCAGCGTATCCATAATGTGCAGGTAATGCGCCCAAGTTTCCGCCCAATCCTCCCACGGGTGGGCGCTGGCATAAGCGCTAATGTGGCGTTTTTCCCATTGCGGGATTGCGCCATAAGCGTAGTAGCAGTCCAACGATTCGCGGTAGTTTTCCTCGCCGCCAAACAAATTGCGGAAACGCGGATACCATGCCGAATCACGCACCAATTTGTCCCAATAATAATGCCCGCTTTCATGGCGCAAATGCCCAAGCACCGTGCGGTAGCGTTCCTTCAATTGTTCACGTGCTGTGACCCGATGCGATTCATCCGCTTCCACCGCGTGTAAGGTAATCACCCCATTTTTATGCCCGGTGTAAACCACCCTTTTTTTCACCAACGGGTTAGTACGTTGATCTTCCAAAAAATCAAACACCATGCCAAAAGACGGATCTTGTTCCCGCCCCACCAACGGCAAGCCTAAAGTAATCAGCGAATACACCAAGCGCCGCTTTGAACGTTCCAATACCGTCCAACGCTGCACATTGATGGGAATATCTTGTGCCGGAACGGTGCGTGTCAACCGGCACGAATAACACTGCTTGTGCTTATCGGTATGCGACAATAACCAATTACACCCCACCGAATGCTCCCGCAGCGAGCATACTCGGAGGTGCGGCGCACGGTTCAGCACCAACATTTCCAAGGTATCCGGGTTAAACCCCAATGATCTGCCGCAGCACGGGCATTCCTTATCCTCAAACAACACTTCCTGACCACAAATACAATGGAAACGCTTCATTCATCCCAACTCAGTCATTACCCTAAAGCCAAGTCACAGTATAATAAACTTGGCTGGCAAGCTAGCGCTTAGCTGCTATGCTTAACACTAATATTGTTATAGGAATAATTGTCAACTACCCCGCCCTGAAGGACGGAGCTTGCAAGA
>JBEUIR010000165.1:0-5465 GCA_040415395.1 Candidatus Thiothrix namsaraevi | reverse complement strand
AGCACCCACCGCAAGGATAAAACCGAAAAACGCGCCGAATACCTCGCCTTGCCCAGCTTGCTGGAATACGTGCTGATCGAGCAAGACATTGCCGAAGTGGTGGTACAACGCCGCAGCGAGGCATGGCGTTCTACCTATTACTACCCCGGCTCAACCGTCACGCTGGAATCCATCGGCTTAACGGTCGCGGTCGAAGCGATTTACGAGCGCGTGGACAACGCCGACATGCGCGTGTTTTGGGCAGAATCAACCGCCAAAACGTAAGCCCAGCAAGCATTCCCGATTCCCCTCATCCCGCTGGCGTTGCGCCACTTTGCGTTCATAACTGGCCTGGGTTTTAACAAAGTGCAGGGTGTACGGTCGCCTCGACTTGAGTGTCGTCATCTCAACATCCAGCCGCTTATGATCGGCAATACGCGCCAAGGTATCACGGCGGTTTTCAGCGGCGACAAAAGCCCAACTGGATTGGTTCGGGTCGAGCATAAAACGTTTGAGGGCTTCGCAATCTGCATTATCCCTGCCCGGACACTCAAAATTGGCTGCGCGTGTCCAGTCAGCCGGTGCTACCAGCGGTTCGCTAATGCAAGATTCCAGATACGCCAGACATTGCTGTTGCAGCAACCCCACTACCAATGGCGGGCAATCGTCCGCATTCGCCGCCATAATCACCGCCGGAATCAGGCTATCATCCATCGGGAAACGTTGCCGCTGCGCCAACAAATGCACCACCGCCTGTTTGCCCAAACTGGCATCGACGTTACCGATAGCGATCAACACATCCACCAGGTGTTCGACCGTCAGCCGTTCAACCGCCCGATAGGGGCTGGTGCTAGGTTCAGTATTCGCCAGACTGTCCAGCAAGGCTTGCGCGGCGGGCAGGAACGCAGCACTTTCCACCTGTGCATAACGCGGCAATGCCAGCCGCAACAATTGCCCGCACGCTGCCAGACGGTCAGCCGCCCGTTTCTCAAGGAGAGCTGCCAGCAGGTGTTGTGCCTGCGCATCGGTTAATAACGCCAAGGCTGCCAGCAGCACGGGGTTGTCTTCCCGCTGGTAGGATTTCCCGGCAATCGGAATGCGGGTAAGCGCGGTTTCGATCAAGTGAGTATCCGCCAGCACCAGCAAGTGACTGAGCAAGCGGCTCAAGTACGGTACATCGGCACGGCTGGGATGCCAACCGCTAGCCGTGCTTTCCCAGTTGCTGATAACCCCTTGCGCAAAATGCAGTGCTTCCTGCTCTTGCGGTAACGTCATCAAGTGATCGAGGTAGTCGAGCATTGTTTCCACCCCGCCCACGCTCAACGCATCGACGCGGTAGGCACGAGGCCACATGACCAGCGCGGCACGGCGGTAGGTACGTTCAAACGATGCGCCTTCATTGCCGGTGGCTTCGTGGAAGTGTAGGGCATCGGCAGCAAGGCTGTGTAAGCGGTGCGGCAGGCACAGTTCTTCATCGTCAAAGTGCAACATGCCCAGTGATTTTAGTTCCCCTTGCGGCGTATGCCAGTAAGAAATGAACTGCGCTTGCTCGGTCACTTCGCCGATTTCAAAGTCATCATCATCCTCGTCGTCTTCTTCCCAGTAGCGTTTTTTACGCCCATACGAACCGCCATATTCCGCCCAGCCGGATTCTTCCACCGACACCAGTGCCAGATACAAATCGCAATCGGCTTGTTCAGCCGCCGGAATCATCACGCTGGCAATCGCCGCATCGCCGTTTTTGAGTGCCGCAAAACTCAAGCTTTCCGGCGTGTAAGCGTGTTCCAGCAAGTACACCAGCTTGAGCGGAATGTCTTCGCCGGTATGTTCCATCGTCGTCCACTGGCGCAAACAGGCGGCGGCTTTGGCTTGTTCCTGTTGGTAATCTGGCGGGCGCGGCAATTCCCCTGCTCCACTGCGGCACAGGTTATACACCAGCACCATGCGGCAACCGCTGGTAACAGGCAGGACTTCATGCACGCAATCGGCATAAAAAGCAGCAAACGCAATTTCTGCTGGATCATCCGCCTGCACGTTGAGGGTGACGCTTTGCCCCGCGTGTTCAATGCGCAATTCGCCGCCCGTATAGCTGGCTGGCAGGGCAAGAATCAGCGTGGCGAACATGCCCGCCGCCTTTTCCGTATCGCGGTGATTGACGAAAAAGCTGCCTTCGTCATACACCAGCATTTTGTACAACTCGGCATGAACGTCACCTGTCACCCCCAAGCCATCGACAGCTTGCGCGACAATGCCATCCAGCATGGGTTGCCACTGTTTACCGCTGATGCGGATTTTGTCAGGGGCAATTTGCCAGGTTTTACGCACACGGGTATCGACCAAAGTTTCCTCGCCTTTGCCGTAAGGGGCTTGCTCGGCAGCTTGCACCAACGCGCTGATTTGCTGGGGTAACAGCGGCAAAGCAATATTTCCAACGCCCTCAACTTCAAGGCGTGGCAAGGCAAAATCAACGTTGCCGCTGGCGTAGAAGTTGCCGGGGCGTTGCACGCGGCTGAGGATGGAAACCAGTTGGGTGTTGAGGTCGGTCATGGTCTAATAAAGCTCGTGGCAGAGTGATACCCATGATTGTAGGCACGGTAGAGATATTTGCCAACAGAAAGATAAACGCACTATTGCAGTGCAAGTCTCTCCATCCATTCCCAATATTAGCGCACCCTAATGAACCATTCTCTCCCTCCAACCCCCTTCACCCCTTGCGGGGGAAGGGCTGGGGATGGGGGAACACGGCGCAGCCACCCTTGGCACAACCCTTGCATAACTCCCCCCAAACGCTGCTCCCCGGTCAACGGCGATCGAGGTACAGCCCACCACGCACTGTTGCGTGACACACATATCACGGGTAACGAAGCCCTGAACCCTACGCCCTCTCCGGCGTAACGGTTCAGGGCTTTTTTGTTTTCAGGAGACGCAACAATGCACAAAGAAAATTTAGTACTGATCGGCAACGGCATGGCAGGGGTACGCACCCTCGAAGAATTGCTCAAACTTGCCCCCGACCATTACCACATCACGGTATTTGGCGAAGAACCTTACGGCAACTACAACCGCATTATGCTCTCGCCGGTGCTTGCCAGCGAAAAGACCATCGAGCAAATCATGCTCAACGGCGAACAGTGGTACATCGACAACGGCATCACCTTGCACAAAGGCAAAAAAGTCGAGCAAATCAACCGCGCCCGCCGCGAAGTCATCGCCACCGACGGCACGGTAGCGCATTACGACCGCCTGATTATTGCCACGGGTTCCGTACCGTTCATGCTGCCCCTGCCCGGCGCAGATAAACAAGGCGTGATCGGTTTCCGCGACATCAAAGACGTGGATACCATGCTGGCAACCGCTAGTCAGTACACCAATGCGGTCGTCATCGGCGGCGGCTTGCTGGGGCTGGAAGCGGCGAATGGCTTGATGAAACAAGGCATGAACGTCACCGTTGTCCACCTGCTCGACACCCTGATGGAACGCCAGCTCGACAAACCCGCTGCTGCCATGTTGCAAAAATCGCTGGCAGAGCGCGGCATGACCTTCCTGATGGAACACAGTACCGCTGAAATCCTTGGGCAAGAGCGCGTCACCGCCGTGCGTTTCAAAAACGGCACCGAAATTCCTGCCGATCTCGTGGTGATGGCAGTCGGCATCAAACCCAATACCGAACTCGGCAAATCCGCAGGCTTGTATTGCGAACGCGGCATCGTGGTCAGCGACACCATGCAAACCATTACCGATCCGAAAATCTACGCGATTGGTGAATGCGTGCAACATCGCGGCATTGCCTACGGTTTGGTCGCGCCGTTGTTCGAGCAAGCCAAAGTTGCTGCCAACCACCTCGCTAAACACGGCATTGCCCGTTACGTCGGCACAGTCACGTCCACCAAGCTGAAAGTCACCGGGATTGAGTTGTTTTCCGCTGGCGATTTCACCGGCAATGACCAGACCGAAGACATTGTGTTCAAAGATGCTGCGTCCGGCACGTATAAAAAGATCGTGCTGCAAGACAATCGGGTCAAGGGCGCAGTGCTGTATGGCGATACCGTCGATGGCAGTTGGTATTTCCAGTTGATGAAAGACGGCACGGACGTGTCCGCCTTTCGCGACACCCTGCTATTCGGGCAACACCATTTGGGGGATTCTGGGCATAACCCCGACACCCGCGTTGCCAGCTTGCCGGACAATGCCGAAATTTGCGGCTGTAACGGCGTGTGCAAAGGCGACATCGTAAAAGCGATTACCGAGAAAAAGCTATTCACGCTGGATGAAGTACGGGCGCATACCAAGGCTTCGGCTTCGTGCGGCTCGTGTACCGGCTTGGTCGAATCCTTGCTGGCGCACACCGTCGGCGGCGATTATTCCGCCACGCCGAAAACCAAACCATTGTGCAAATGCACCGATCACACCCACGACGACATCCGTCACGGCATTATTCAGCACAACCTGAAAACCATGCCTGCGGTGCGCGAACATTTCGCGTGGCAAACGCCGGATGGCTGCCCCACATGCCGCAACGCACTCAATTATTACCTGCTGTGCGCTTACCCGACGGAATACGTGGACGATGCACAATCGCGCTTCATCAACGAACGCGCCCACGGCAATATCCAGAAAGACGGCTCGTATTCGGTCGTGCCGCGCATGTTTGGCGGGATGTGTACCTCTGATCAATTACGCGCCATTGCTGACGTTGCCGACAAATACCAAGTGCCGACCATGAAAGTCACCGGCGGGCAGCGTATTGATATGTTCGGCATCAAAAAAGAGCAACTGCCTGCGATGTGGAAGGACTTGAGCGCGGCGGGTTTCGTGTCGGGTCACGCTTACGGCAAGGCGATGCGTACCGTCAAAACTTGCGTGGGCAGCGAATGGTGTCGTTTTGGCACGCAAGATTCCACCGGACTCGGCGTGAAGCTGGAGGAACTCACGTGGGGTTCGTGGATGCCGCACAAGTTCAAGCTGGCAGTCTCCGGTTGCCCGCGCAACTGTGCGGAAGCGACCATTAAGGACATTGGCGTGGTGTGCGTGGATTCCGGTTACGAGCTGCACATCGGCGGCAACGGCGGTATCAAAGTGCGCGTCACTGACTTGCTGTGCAAAGTGGCAACTGAGGAGGAAGTGCTGGAATACACCGGCGCGTTCTGCCAGTTCTACCGCGAAGACGCGCATTATCTGGAACGCACCGCGCCCTGGATTGAGCGCGTCGGCTTGGAAAAAGTCAAAACCGCGATTTTAAGCGATGCCGCCAACCGCAAAGCCTTGTACGAACGTTTCCTGATTTCGCAACAGTCCGCGCAAATCGACCCCTGGAAAGCCCGTGCCGACGGTGCAGAAGCCACTGAATTCACCCCAATCATGATCGAAGCCTAGGAGTACACAATAATGAGCAAATGGATAGAAGTCGTCGAATTAAACAAAATTCCGGTACTCGGCTCGCGCCTGATCAAAACCCGTGACACCGACATTGCCGTGTTTCGCGGCTC
>JBEUIR010000164.1:0-5489 GCA_040415395.1 Candidatus Thiothrix namsaraevi | reverse complement strand
ATCCTCTCGCGTTTTTTGACACGCATAGCCTTACAAACCATGAATACCGGAATACAGATGCCCGGTCCAAAGCCAATCACTGCACGCGGCTGGTATTGGCGCACCAATTTCACGGTCAATATTACGGCTTTCAAATAAGCATTCACAAACGCGAGAGGATTGAAGGATTCATTTTTGTGCCTAATGGGCGGCACTGTATAAATTTTTTCAATCGAATCGCCTTGCATCGTTTCCGTGTCAGTCACGTGAATGAAATCAATATTAGGGTCAAGTGACTGCATTTGCTTCATCAGACGCATAGCCTGATCATGATGCCCGCCCTCGCCGTACACAAGCAATATACTTATGCGCATGGTCTACTCCTTGCAATCTAATTAGCACCATCAATAGTGCGAACTCTTCCGCACCACGCCCCAAAAAATCCCCAAAGGGAATAATCATAAAATCGGTCAGCAACAACGCTATCAAAATGATGGAAAAATTATTGCGATACTTTTCGGACAACAGATGCACAATCATGACCATCAAGAATGCTAACGGAAACAATAAAATGCCGTATTTGAATAATAGACCAGTCAAGCCAATATCAGAGACATACATATTTATCCCGTAGACTGAACGAAACCCCTCATTGAATTGAAGTGACAGTGCGCCGTGCGGCATCAAAAAGTTGCTTAACGCCTCCCCCATCATGACCCGGAACTCTTTATTACGGTGATAATCGTAAAAAAACACCGGCTCATTAAACGCATACACATACAGGAAGTAAGACAGGTAGCCCAGCACCGCCACTACCGGCACTAATAACAATACGCTTACATTAAAATTGCTCAAACGGTGGCGCAAAATAGTAATCCACACCAACGTCAACACAATCGCCAACCCCATACCACGGGTTTGGTTAATATAAAGCATATAAGCTACCAACAAACCCAGCGGTATCACCGCCTTCAAGAATTCACCGCGAGCCAACAAATAATAAGGATACAAAGCAATCAGAAAACCGGCTTCCAGAAAACGGGTGTCAAACCGTGCATCTGTCGACTCAAAATCATCCGCAAATTGTTCTGCATGTACCGAAAACTCAAAACCAGCATTGCGCGGAATAAACTCAAACGCATTCGCTGCCGACCAAGCTAACACGATATAAAACAAATACTTAAGAATATTTCCCAAATCAGACTCGCCGTACCCTCTACGCCCACCGATCGTTAACATAATCAGAAAGTAAATCAGGTACAGTAAGGTACGGCGCTCATCCAAAAAGCCATACGGCAACGGCTGTTGGAAACTCACATAAGCGAAAATGGGGGGAGCCAAGAATACCAAGGTCACCATCACCAAAAAATACCAGTCAATGGTATCCAGCGCTTCTCGCTGAGCCACAAGGATGTAAGCCAATGCTAACAGTGATAACCCAATCACTGCCTCACGTAACAGCAACAAACCAAAGCGATGGTCATCACTCAAAAAAAACAAACCGGATACCAACGCCAACGCTGCTATCATCACCAACTTGTCAGGCACCGACGCCACAGCACCCATCTGTGCTGGTGAATCTGTCTTCAGGAATGAGGCGTTAATTTGCATACCAATCCCCGTTACTTATTAATGACAGCCAGTATTTTGCGGGCATAGTCTGCATGGTCGAAATTTTTGACACGCTGCCTACCTCTTGCCGCCAATTCCGTAGCCAAGGGTGCATCACGTAACAATTGCAACATCTTGTCTGCCATATCAGCCGCATCATTGGGATCGAAAATCAAAGCGGCATTCCCCACCTGCTCTGGCAACGCCACCACATTAGAACAACAAACTGGCACACCCAAAGCAAACGCCTCATAAATCGGAATACTGACACTCTCAAACAAGGTAGGCATCACCAACATTTGCGCCATTTTATAGAGGTAGGGAATATCCTCATAATCAATATAACCCAGATGTTTGACACGATGCCCAAGGTTTAACGCCTGTATCTTTGCCATCAACTGCGGGTAATAATCTTGCTGTGACCCCGATAAAATTAACATCACATCCTCATCGGTATCATTCACAATAATATTGAATGCTTCCACCAGCTTAAGATGATTTTTGTGAAACCAACACTGCGCCGGGTAGAAAATATAGCGCTTTGGGAGCGCATATTTACGTTGCACCGCCGCGAAATTTTCCGGCTTAGCCGCATAGCTGCGCAAAAACTCCGGGGGAGGAGACTGGATCACTGCTACCTTGTCGCCGGACGCTCCCAGAAAGTTCATTATGTCCTGCTTAACATAATTCGATTCACAGATGACCGCCTTTGCAGCCCTAGTCAACGCCCGATTCCTCAATTCCCGCTTGAAACGCTCCGTTCGCGAAAAAGCATGAGGGTAATATTTCTCCTGCATATCATGCAGCGTAAAGATGAACGGCTTTTTCAAAAACACATGCGGGTACACCGAAGTTGCTGGAGATATAAACAAATCAATATCCGCATACACTTGCTTCTCATCATCCCGCAGAAAAAACGGCTGACGCATTCCCAACAATAATTGAGCAAAAATAATGGTCTGATTGAGAGTCGAGCGATTAGAAGGCGACAACTTCCTCACTTCCAAGCCATAACCATCAAAACGCGAATCATCAGTATCGGCAAAAATAATGTAGCGATTGCTCTTGTCGGCTGCGAGAGCATCCACCATGGACTGAATATATTGAAAAATACCCCCGCCATGCATGGGATAAAAAGTCAATATGCCGATGTTTTTCTTCATAATAGTGCAACCATTTCTTTCGTATTTATTAGTTACCTAAAGCGCACTCGCAAAGTCTCCCGGAACAGGTAGAGCAAAGCCGCCCCAACCACTCCCATCAAGACCACGCCATCTGCCACAATAACCAGTAAATTACTGTTTATGTATTCGTGCACATAGTTCAACAACACAATTATCAACGCCCCTAGCACCACAAACAACAAGGTTTGCAACAGGTACTCACCGAACTTATGCCCCACATTGCGCTGTACCCACCAATAGAAATAAGGCAATGGCAACAACAGCAAGAACAACGACAGCGCAGCACCATCATGACCATAACGCGGTGTTAACACATACATTCCCACCACATACGCCACCGTTCCCAAGAAAGAACTGATCGCAGTTACTTTTGCATTCCCTGAACCCTGTAACACCCAGTAAGCCACCACGGTATTCGACTGAAAGAAGAAATACAGGGCAATAATTTGCAAGGTCAAGGTGCTGTGCAGCGCAAACTCAGGGGAAATCCACAACTCAAGGAAAGCCCCGCCCGAAGAAATCAACGCCACACTAATCGCCATGCTAAACAAGAACACCAACCACATCGCACGCCGATACAAGGCGAGTCGCCCAACCTGATCGTTTAAACTCGATAACTCACTAAAACGCGGAAAGGTAATCTGGCTCAGCACCTGAATCAGACCATTAGCCATTTGCGCAATCGTATGTGGAATCTGGTAATACGTGACCGCCTCTGTTCCCAGAATGGCTCCGATAATAAATTTATCCAGACGGGAAACCACACCACCCAAGAAGTTACTGACAAAGGTATAAGCGCTAAACCCAATCATTTCCGCGAAAATATGACGGTCGAATGAAAAACCCAACCGCACATCTTGCGGCAATACCTGCTTTCCCAAGATGTAACCACTGCTCAGTGCGATCATCTGAATAATGACGTAACCCCACAAAATAGCGATCAAATCATAACCAAACAACACCATAATGGTCGCCATCACGACACCCGCGATGTTGGCTGAATTTTGGATCACCGCTGGAATATCAAAACGATGGTAAGCCTTGAATACATTCAGGAAAAACTGATTGATATAACTCAGCAAAAAAGCCACCGCCGTAATCGACAATGCCTTAGCCGCCAGCTCAGCTTTAACAGCATCCTCGTTATAAATCAGATACCCCAACGGCAACGCAAAAATCAACACCGCAGCCGCAATGACCAAGCCTAACACCACATACATCAACAAAGCGATGTCCAAAATCGGTTTAACCTTGGCATTTTCCCCAGTTACTTCGTACTGCGAAACATACTTAACAATCGCCTGACCCACACCAAGGTCAACAAAATTCATGAACCCGATCAAGGATATACAAATAATATAAAGCCCATAGATGTCGGTACCCATGTACTTGATCATCAGCGGAATCGTAGCCAATGACGCAAGTAACGGCAGCACATAGCCAAGGCCACTAAATGCGATGTTCCTCGATATATTTTTCATTATGTAAGCAACTCTGAATTTGGCAAATCAGGCTCACTAACGAGCCTGACACCAGCATTCTAAGCGTTTATTGAAACATTTCCATGCATTTCCTGACAGCCGCGCATACACGCTCGACATCACGCTTTTCCATATCAAAATAAGAAGGCAGATTGATACCTTTTTGGTAGATTTGGTAAGTCACAGGCGTATGTGTACCGGGGTAGTCAGCCATCATCGACAATGGGTAGAAATAAGGGCGACTGTCCACATCAAATTCACGTAATTTCTGCATGAAAGTATCACGAGTAGCCTCATCTGCCCCTTCAAGTTCTGCTGTCACCATCCAGTAAACATTTTTCGCCCAGGGTGCAGTCCGGTTCAACGTCAAGCCAGCCAAACCACTGAGCACTTCTTGATACCAGGTAAATATTTCTTGTTTCTTTTGCAAGATTTCTTCAATGCGCTCCAATTGCGCCAGGCCCAATGCTGCCTGCAAGTTGGTCATACGGTAGTTATAACCTACTTCCGTATGCCAGTAGCGTTTCGTAGGACTCATCGCATGATCACGCAAATACTTGGCACGGAGGTACAATGCCTCATCGTCCGTGGTAATCATGCCGCCTTCGCCAGAGGTAATCACCTTGTTACCGTAAAAGCTAAAGGAACCACAATGCCCCCAAGACCCTACTTTTTTGCCATCGACTTCCGCACCATGCGCCTCGGCTGCATCCTCAATCACCAACAAACCGTGTTTCTCAGCAATCGCCATAATGGCTGGCATATTCGCCGGATGCCCATACAAATGCACCGGAATGATCGCCTTGGTTTTTGGCGTAATCGCCGCCTCAATAGCAGCAGGATCAATGCACAAGGTTTCAGGATCAATATCGACCAAAACCGGTACAGCACCCACGTATTTAGTCGCGTTGGCAGTAGCAATAAACGTTAAGTCTGGCATGATCACCTCATCACCCGCCTCAACACCCATACTAACCAGTGCCAAATGCAAGGAGGTCGTGCCATTACTGCACGTCAAGGCATACTTGCTACCGCAAAATTCCGCAAATTTTTCTTCAAACGCCGTGAGGTATTCACCTAAAGATGACACCCAGCCCGATGCAATAGCCGCTGTGACATACTCGATTTCTTTTTTAGTAATGGTCGGCCTAGAGATGGGCAGGAAACCATTGTTCTGTTGTAATTGAGTCATTTATATTATTTCCTATGCTAAACAATCTGTTACCAAGTAGGC
>JBEUIR010000163.1:0-5492 GCA_040415395.1 Candidatus Thiothrix namsaraevi | reverse complement strand
CATTCGTGGGGCAAATTGAGAAAAACGGCGTGGATTATCAAGCACAAGTCCTTTCACAAGCTACCGTCGATGCCATCGTCAACAGCCCTGAAGAAAAATGCGGACAGTAAATCATCATAACGATAAGGAGATATTCCCATGACTTTACGTAAAACACTCATCGCAGGCTTGGTTGCCATTGCTTGCACAGGTCTAGTAACCACGCCCACGTTCGCTAAAGGCAACGGGCAGCAAGCGCAAGCTCAGGTATTGAGTGCCGCTGAAACCCAGTCCCTGCGTTTCATGCGCGAGGAGGAAAAATTGGCGCGGGATACGTACATCAGCTTGTATCAGCAATGGCAATTGCCAGTATTTAACAATATTTCCCAATCTGAACAGCAACATACCGATAAGGTCAAAGCCTTGCTGCAAACCTACCGCATTGCTGACCCTGTGACCAATGATGCCGTCGGGGTGTTCCAGAATACGGATTTGGCGGCATTGTATGCAACGTTGATGGCGCGTGGACAAACCTCCGCCTTGGATGCGCTGTACGTCGGTGCGTTGATCGAAGAGGTGGATATTGTGGACTTGCAAAAATCCATGCGTGAAACCACCCGCCCCGATATTCTCAACACTTACGATAATCTGATACGAGCGTCACGCAATCACCTGCGAGCGTTTGTTGGGCAGATTCAAAGCCAAGGTATCGCGTATGTGGCGCAAACCATGCCACAAGCGGAAGTCGATGCGATCATCAATAGCCCGAACGAGCGTGGGCAAGGTGGTGGCGGACAAGGCGGCGGACGCGGCAACGGGCAAGGGCGCGGTCGTTAGTCAATCCGCATTGTTGTTTAGGCATGGCTACCCGTGTGATAGGTCAATTGCACGGTTTCCCCCGCCACCAACGGTTGCTTTAGCCCAATGCTGAACAAAGACGGTCGGTGCGTATTCCGCAGGCGGATGGCAGCGGAATGTTCCACCCAGCCTGTTTCACGCACCTTGCCGTTGGCATCTAGCACCGTGTAATCGACATGCCCGAAGTGTACGGGATTACGTCCGGTGCGGTGGATTTGCCCTTTGATGGTCGTTTTCGCGCCATTCGCGTCGTTTTCCACCCGCAAGGAGCGAAACGCTACCGCTGCCGCTTGGGTGTTGGTGGTAAACAGCGTCTCGGCGTTGTCCGCCACCAGCGGATGAGTGGTACAAGCAGTCATGATCGGTAATAGCGCTAACGCAATCAGCCAGCTAGGTTTAAACATAGGAAATCTCCGTTAAGTTAATGGTGTTGTTCGGCAGGCATACGGGATTTTTCACCCTTCAGCACAAACTGGCGGTACAGCAGCGGCAACAAAATCAGCGTTAAGGTGGTCGCACTGACTAACCCGCCGATCACAACCGTTGCCAGCGGTTTCTGAATTTCTGAGCCGGGGCCGGTGGCAAATAACAACGGCACTAAGCCCCATGCCGCAATACTGGCGGTCATTAACACTGGGCGGAGGCGGCGCAACGCCCCTTCGCGTACCACCGCCGTGCCTCGGTAGCCTTGCTGGTGCAATTGGTTGAAAAATGTCACTAACACCACGCCGTTGAGTACCGCAATCCCCAGCAGTGCAATGAAGCCTACCGACGCGGGTACGGACAAATACTGCCCTGAAAGCCCCAGACTAAAAATCCCACCAATCAACGCCAATGGCACATTCGCCATCACCAGAATGGTTTGACGCACATCCCGAAACGTCAAAAACAGCAGCAAGCCAATCATGGCGAGCGCAATCGGCACGACAATCAGTAGGCGTTGCGCCGCGCGTTGCTGATTCTCGAATTGCCCACCCCAGGTAATGCTGTAGCCGGTCGGCAAGGTCACGTTAGCAGCGACGGCAGCTTGTGCTTCTTCCACAAAACTCACCAAATCGCGCCCCGCTACATTGCTTTGTGCCACCACAAAACGGCCTGCATTTTCGCGTTTAATCGCCACGGGCCCTTCGGTACGGACGAGTTTTGCCACTTGATCAAGGCTGATAATGCGCCCGTCAGGAAGCGTCAGGCGGATTTGCTGCAAGGCTTGAGGTGCTTGACGCAATTCGGCAGAACCGCGCAATTGCAGCGGAATGCGTCGCCCTTCTTGCTGGATTATGCCGATAATTTCACCTTCGAGCTGGGTGCGTAACAGGCTGGCAATGTCGTCTACCGATAGCCCAAAGCGTCCGGCGGCTTGGCGGTCAATTTCGGCATTTAGGTATTGCACCCCGGCGTTTTTCTGGGTGTAAGCGTCGGATGCACCGGGGATTTTCTCTAAAATCGTGACAATTTGTTGTGCCAGATCGCCCAACACCGCCAGATCAGTCCCGAAAATCTTGATGGCAATATCCCCGCGACTGCCGGTCAGCATTTCAGAGACGCGCATATCAATCGGTTGGGTGAAGTTGTAACCCACACCGGGGAATTTTTCCAACACTTGGCGGATTTCTTCTTGCAGCCATTCTTTATCCGGCGTTCGCCAGGTTTCGCGGGGCTTTAACACCAGAAAGCTGTCGGTTTCATTCAGGCTCATCGGGTCAAGACCGAGTTCATCTGAGCCGACCCGTGCGACGATGCGCTCAATTTCGGGGATATTATCCAGCAAGGCTTGTTGTACCCGTAAGTCGGTGTCGATGCTTTGATCCAAACTGATCGAAGGCAGTTTTTCCAATTGCACCAGCAAGTCGCCTTCATCCATCGTCGGCATAAAGGTTTTACCAATCAATGGGTACGTGGCGACTGCGCCTAACATCACCGCGATGGTCAGGATGTAAATTAAACTGGGACGTTTTAAGGCAGCGTCTAACACCGGAAGGTACACGCGGCGCGACACACGCAACAGCCACGGATCGGTGTGCGCCGCTTGTTTGAGCAACCACGACGCCAGTACCGGAATCACCGTCAATGCCAATAGCAAGGAGATGGACAACGCGAAAACAATGGTCAGCGCGACCGGCGTAAACAGTTTACCTTCCAACCCTTCCAGCGTCAGTAGCGGGAGGAACACCAAGGCAATAATGACGATGCCAATACTGACGGGGGAGGAGACTTCTTGTACTGCCCACAAGACTTTTTGCCGTTGTGGAGTTTTGGCTTTGTCATCATCATGCGCCAGATGTGCCACGATATTTTCAACAATCACCACCGCCGCATCCACGAGCAAGCCGATGGCAATGGCTAAACCGCCCAGACTCATTAAGTTGGCGGATAAACCAAACTGGCGCATCAAAATGAACGTGCCTAACACCGACAGCGGCAAAATCAACGCCACCACGAACGCCGCCCGCAAATTACCCAAGAACGCGAACAGAATAATGCCGACCAACACAAACGCTTCCAGCAAGGCTTTGCTGACGGTGTGAATCGCTTTATCGACGAGGGTGGAACGGTCGTAAAACGCTTCAATGGTGACACCAGGCGGCAAAGTTTGGCTGATTTCTGCGAGTTTGGTTTTGATGCTGGTGGTAAGTTTCCCGGCATTTGCGCCGCGCAAGCTCAGTACCAAGCCTTCGACGGCTTCGCCCTTGCCGTTTTGGGTGACTGCGCCGTAACGGGTGAGTTCGCCGAGGGTGACTTGTGCGACTTGCCCGACAGTGACGGGAACGCCGTCCACGCTTTTGATGACAATGTGGCGCAAGTCGTCTAGCCCGTTGATGCCACTTTCGATACGCACTACCCACGTTTCTTCGCCTTCATTGACGCGCCCCGCGCCATCGTTGCGGATATTGGTGTGCAGCGCGGTACGCAAATCGTCCAAGGTTAAATGACGGGCGTTGAGGGCGGCTAAATCGGGGGTAATTTCAAAGGTGGTGGCACGTCCGCCAAGGGCGTTGACATCGGCAACACCGGGCAGGGCGCGGAGTTGGGGGCGGATTGTCCAGTCCAGCAAGGTGCGTTTGTCTTCGAGCGGCAAATCGCCTTCCACGGTGAACATGAAAATTTCGGAAAGCGGAGTGGAAATGGGGGCTAAACCGCCAGTCACATTCTCAGGCAAATCGTTTTTGACATTGGCAAACCGTTCCGCGACTTGGCTACGCGCCCAGTAAATGTCCGTGCCTTCGGCAAAATCGAGGGTAATGTCGGTGAGCGCGTATTTGGAAACGCTGCGCAACACGACTTGGTTGGGAATCCCCAGCAATTCGGTTTCGACGGGTTGGGCAATTCGCGCTTCGACTTCTTCGGGGGTCATGCCGGGGGCTTTGAGGATCAGCTTGACTTGCGTGGTGGATACGTCGGGAAACGCATCAATCGGCAGTTCCTGAAAAGTGCGGATACCAAACACGGTGAGTAGCACGGTCAGACCGAGAATCAGCCAGCGTTGCGCGAGGGAAAATTCAGTGAGCCAGTTAAGCATGGGTTATTCCTCCGCCTCTTGCCACTTAGCTTTGAGGGCAGCAACGCCTTTGGTGGCAATGCGGCTGTCGGCTGGCAAGCCGCTGATGGTGGCTTGAGTGTCGTTTTGTTGGACAATTTTAACGGCGGTTGGAGTGAAACCTTCCGCACTTTCAGTGAACACATACGCTTGATCGCCCGACCATACCAAGCCGCTGGTGGGGATGCTGGCGGCGGCGGTGGTATCGGCATTGCTAGCACTTTGCAAGGTGACTTTGACCGTTTGTCCCGGATGCAGTGTGGTGCTGTCTGCTTGGGTTATGTCCGCTCGCACGATGACATTTTGGGCATTATCCAGCGCGGGTTGCAAGGCGCGAACCGTGCCGCTGAGCTGGCTGTCGCGCAGCGTGACGGTTTGCCCTGCTTGCACGTCTTTGGCTTGTGCGGGGGTGAGGGGGATTTCTAAACTGAGTTGGCGTAAGTTGCCGATTTTGACCAGTGCGGCGGGGGCTTCGACCCGTTGCCCCGGTTCGACCAGCGTTTCCAGTATCCAGCCGCTGATCGGGGCGGTGAGGGTGATTTCGGCGCTGTCGCTGCCGGGTTTAACGCCTAGCAAGCGTAAGGTGGCAATGGCGGCTTCCTGATCGGCTTGTGCTAATTTGACATCGCTTTGGGTCAGCAGCCAAGTGTTTCTGGCGATTAGCCCTTGATCTGCCAGCCGTTGATCACGAGCGGCGTTGTCGGCGGCTAATTGGTATTTGAGGCGGGCTTGCAGGTATTGGCGTTGCGCCTCCACCACTGCGGGGGCGGAAAGCGATGCCACTTTGTCGCCCGCTTTCACGGTTTCACCGGCTTGATGCAATAAGGTGGTGATTAGCCCATCAGCAGGTGCGGCGACCAGGCGCACACTGGCGGGCGGTAACATCACTTGCGCATTCACTTCCAGCGCGGTGTTGGCACTGGCGCTGACGGCGGTGAGTGGCGTGACCTCGATGCCGAGCGCACTGCGTTGTTCCGCTGGCATGGGAATAATGTCGGCGGCGGTGGCGATGCTGGGAAGTAGCAAGGCTAGGCTTAATAGGCTGGGTCTTATTTTATGGATCACGGGCATTCA
Organism: Candidatus Thiothrix namsaraevi; assembly: GCA_040415395.1. Lineage (GTDB taxonomy): Bacteria > Pseudomonadota > Gammaproteobacteria > Thiotrichales > Thiotrichaceae > Thiothrix > Thiothrix namsaraevi. The sequence continues at coordinate 46 of JBEUIR010000163.1, read as the reverse complement.
CTCTGGTTGGGTCTTGAGCAGAGTGTATTAGTCATGACTCATAAAG
>JBEUIR010000162.1:0-5526 GCA_040415395.1 Candidatus Thiothrix namsaraevi | reverse complement strand
TTTTAAGGGTAAATTCTGTGTGGGTGGTAGGAAAGCGGGGATTATTTCATAACGGGTCGCTGCAAGCCAATGCCGAAAGATGAACGTCGGGCATTTATGCCTGACGATTGACATCGCAGACAAGCACTATTGCACCGCATCACAAAAAATTGTCGACAATCCCCCCATAAACTGGTTATTGTGACACACCTGATAAATACCCTAGCCCACACAAGCGGAACCCCTGAACCATGCAAAACTTGGCGCAAAAACCAATACACTCAACTGATCCGGTGCTGCTGCAAACCAATGTCACGACGGCATTGCTGCTATGGCAACAATTCATCGCCCGGTTTCTGGTAGCAACCAGCCAAAAATCGCAGGATGCCCAGCAAAGTGACAACAGTTTCAGTACGGCACTGACCAAATGGGGCGTGAACCTGTTCCTGCACCCCAACGCCGTCATGCAAGCCAATATGGAACTCTTCCAAACCCAAGCAAAGCTGTGGCAACACACCACTGCCCGCCTGTTCGGATTCGGTCATCTGTCACCCGACATGCCTGCCATCACCGACAAACGTTTCAAACACCCAGCATGGCAAGAACACCAGTTCACCGAAGTCCTGCTTCAGTCTTACCTCAATCTGTCGACATATTGGCGGACACTGGCACAAACCGCCAACGGCTTATCAGAAGAGGATGCGAAAAAAGCCGAGTTCTTCATCAACAGCATGATTGATGCACTCGCACCGAACAATTACTCGCACACCAACCCCCAAGTTTGGCAAACCATCCTCGAAACCAACGGCGAAAACCTCGTCAAAGGGATGCGTAACTTGCTGGATGATTTCCAAGACGGTCAATTGCGTATCCGCATGACTGACATGAAAGCGTTTGAACTGGGGCGCGATATTGCCACCACGCCTGGCAAAGTCGTGTTCAAAAATGAACTGCTGGAACTTCTCCAATACACCCCCACCACTGCCAAAGTCCGTCAATGCCCGGTCTTGGTCGTACCGCCTTGGATCAACAAGTATTACATCCTCGACCTGCGCGAAAAGAACTCGTTTGTGAAGTGGGCAGTCGACCAAGGCAACACTGTCTTCATGATTTCGTGGGTCAACCCTGACAGCCAGCACCGTGACTTAAACTTTGAAGACTACATGCAGGCAGCGATTGCGGCGATGGATGCGGTCGAAGCGGCGACCGGCGAACGTGACCTGAACCTGATCGGTTACTGCTTAGGTGGTACGTTGACAGCAGCTACCCTTGCCCACCTGAAAGCCAAAGGTGATGACCGGGTAAAAAGTGCCACCTTCTTCACCACCTTGCTGGACTTTGCCGAACCCGGTGAAATCGGCGTATTCCTGAGTGAACAACAAGTTGGTTCACTGGAAAAGCGCATGGACAAAACCGGCTACCTCGATGGCAAGGACATGGGCACGGCTTTCAATATGCTCCGTGCCAATGACCTAATCTGGTCATTCTTTGTGAACTTGTATTTGCTCGGCAATGACCCGATGCCTTTCGACCTATTGTACTGGAACTCAGATAGCACGCGGATGCCAGCGGCAATGCACAGCTACTACCTGCGCAATATGTACCTGAACAACTGCCTGAGCCAAGCGAATTGCCTCACCCTTTCTGGTACGCCAATTGATTTGCGCACCATTGACACTCCGGCTTACTTTGTTTCCACTCACGATGACCATATTGCCCCGTGGCGCAGCACCTATGCAGGCGCAAAGCTGTTCGCAGGCCCGGTACGCTTTGTATTAGGGCAATCCGGTCACATTGCAGGCATTGTCAACCCCGCCGCCGCCAACAAATACGGTCACTGGATCAATGAAACGCTAGACGACAATGCGGATGATTGGCTGTTTGATGCCACCAAAGTGGATTTGTCTTGGTGGCATGACTGGAATCGCTGGGTAGCAACGTTCTCCAGCGAAGAAGTCGATGCGCGTATTCCCGGTGCAGGCAAACTGGAAGTACTGGGTGATGCACCCGGCACTTACGTGCGCCAAAAGATCTAATCCGCCAGCATCTGCAATACGCCTTGCAATGCGTATTGCACCGCCTGATAGCGTACCGCCTCCCGATCACCTTCAAAGTATTGGGTGGCGGTACGTACTTTCCCATCCTGCGCTGCCCAGCCGAAACAGACCATACCCACAGGTTTGGTGGCTGTGCCGCCACCCGGCCCCGCAATGCCACTGACGGATACCGCGACTTGCGCCCGCGAATGCAGTAACGCACCGGTTGCCATTGCAGCAGTCACAGCTTCGCTCACCGCACCGTGCGCAGCTAACGTTGCCGCTGGCACATCCAGCATATCTTGCTTGGCTTCATTACTGTAGGTGACAAAACCGCGCTCAAACCACGCCGAACTCCCCGCCAAATCAGTACACAGCTTGGCAATCCAACCACCCGTGCAAGACTCTGCGGTTGTCATCATCCAGCCTTTGGCTTGCAATCCTGCTGCCACTTGCGCAAGCAACGCTGCCATTAACGCAATACTGTGCGCGGGGTAGCATCCAGCGACATCAACGACTGCACAGAGGTTTCAACGCGCTCACTCAAACGCTGAATCAAGTCCTTTTCTGTCGTAAAGTCAACCATTTCCTCGGCTTTTATCAACTCGCGTGCCACGTAAGCATCGCTGCCCAAGCCATCAATCAAGCCAAGTTTAACGGCATCCTCACCCGTCCAGAACAAACCAGAGAAAATATCCGGGTTGTTTTGCAAACGCTCACCACGCCCCTCTTTCACCACATTGATGAACTGCTGATGGGTCGTGGTTAACATATTGTTGACGTGTGCCACCTGTGTTTCGTTTTCAGGCAGAAACGGATCAAGCATCCCTTTATTCGCCCCCGCAGTGTACAAACGGCGCTCCACCCCCAGCTTATCCATCAGCTCAACCGCACCGAAGTTATCCATGCGTACCCCAATGGAGCCGACGATACTGGCTTTGTCCGCATAAATTTCATCGGCTGCCACGGCAATGTAATAGCCACCGGATGCGCATAAATCAGACACGACCGCATAGACAGGAATGTCCTTATATTTCGCTTTCAAACGTTTGATTTCATCATTAATAATGCCCGACTGTACCGGACTGCCGCCGGGGCTATTAATGCGCAAAATCACGCCTTTGGTCTTTTCGTGCTCGAACGCTTCCTTCAGCGCCGGGATAACCAATTCACCGCTGGCTTCCGCGCCCTCCATAATCACGCCGTTAATGTCGACCACTGCCGTGATTTTGTCAGCCACCGCCAACTTACTATCCGACGCGCCGCTACCGATCAGGGCAATTAAAGCAATCAGCAAATACGCCACAAAGAACAGCTTGAAAAATATCCCCCAACGCCGTGACCGACGTTGCTCTTTGATGGACTCCATTGCCACCTCTTTGAGGGCTTGCAGTGCTTGTGTATTTTCTTCGTTCATTTTATAACCTTTTGTTTTTTTAACCAATCAGGGATATGTGCTACATTGTCGACATGCCCACGCGGTTGAGCTTGCCGTAACCGCGCCAAATCATGCACGCCATAACTAACCGCCAGTGAATCCATCCCGATAGCCAGTGCCATGTGTAAATCGTATTCGCTGTCACCGATCATTAAGGCATCATGCGGCGCTGCATCATAGTCTGTCAAAATCTCTTCCAGCATTTGTGGATGCGGCTTGGAACGGGTTTCATCGGCACAGCGTGTAATCGGAAACAACTCACGCAGCCCAGTTTCATCTAACACCTTATCCAAACCACGCCGTGATTTTCCCGTCGCCACCGCCAAGTCGTAACCTTGTGCGGCGAGTGTATACAACGTTTCACGCGCTCCGGCAAACAATTCGCTGCCGTGCGTGGTGCGCACCAAAAATTCTTGGCGATATTCATCCGCAACCGCCTGTACCAAGTTCGCTGGTGCTTGAGGGTACAAGGCGCGAATCGCCTCCTCCAAGCCCAAGCCGATAATATGGCGAATCTCCTGATCAGTGCGCGATTCCGCCCCCACCAACTGAATGGCATTGCGCATACATTGGGTAATGTGCGCCGCTGAATCCATCAACGTGCCATCCCAATCAAAAATCAACAGGGAATAAGGTTTCATTCGGCACGCTCAACTGCGCTAATTTTTATATTGATCAAGACTTCTTTTAAATCATCGGGTAACGGCGCTTCCACCACATAACGCCGCCCGGTGGCTCGCAAGGTAAAATCCACGCTGGCAGAATGCAAAAACAGACGTTTTAAGCCCATCTCACGAAACTTGCGGTTTAGCGCAAAATCGCCATAACGGTCATCACCCAAAATCGGATGCCCCAAGTTTTGCAATTGCACACGAATTTGATGCATTCGACCGGTCAGAATTTGCGCTTCCAGCAACGACGCACCGTGCAAATTTTTCAGCGACGAGAAAATCGTTTCCGACACTTTGCCTTCACCTTCTTCCACGCGCTGCACTTTCTGGCGGGTGCCTTCCTCCTGACTCAAATCCATCGTCACGTGTTGGCGACCGTGTTTCCAACGCCCGGCAACCAAGGCTTTGTAGCGCTTGTCGATCTTGCCGTCGCGAAACAAACCGTGCAATTCGGTCAAGGCTTGGCGCGATTTCGCCAGAATCACCACGCCGCTGGTGTCACGGTCAATGCGATGCGCCAATTCCACATACGGTAAATTTTCGCGTAACTGGCGAAATGCTTCAATCAAGCCCAGTTTATAGCCGCTACCACTGTGTACCGGCAAACCGGATGGTTTATTGATGAAAATCAGTTGCTCATCTTCGTGTAACACAGCATCTGCCAGCACTGCCAACAAGGATTCAGATGCCAGCGCGGGCTTATCCGGCGGATTCACCTCGGTTTCCAACTTGATCGGGGGAATCCGAATAATTTCACCTAATTCCAGCTTTTTTTCCGGCTTCACCCTTTTTTTATCCACACGCACCTCGCCCTTGCGCACAATTCGATATAAGGCGCTTTTGGGCAGTTGCTTCAAATGCCGAATCAGGAAATTGTCGATGCGCTGCCCGACTTCGTTTTCAGTAACTGTGTAATATTCGACTGCCATAGTGAAAAAACATACCAACTAAATTTAAATGCAAATTGAATATAATTAACCGAATTGATATATTCGCAACAGGCAAACGTTAAGGTGCAAACCTGACACAATGGGTTCGATCAAATCAGAACACGATGATATGACCCATGCCTGATTGATTCAATCACAAATTCCAGCGGTCAGTACATTCCCCCAGAATTTGTGCTGGGGTAAGCAGGATGAAGCATCCTGACCCCGATAACTCAACGCCTGTTATGCAGTTTAAAAAGTAAGCAAACAGGTGTGACATTAACAGCAGAACTTGTTGCTGATGTCTGTTGCAAGAATGCGCCAGCGGTTTACAATTTTCATGCGCCCTTATGAGGCAGTTCCATGACCCGTAACAACCGAACGATTCTTTCTGAAGGTAGACCCGATTAAGGTTAATCCATAGCTTGGCGAAGAGAATATTTCTAACGCTTTGATATTAAACGAAATAAACT
>JBEUIR010000161.1:0-5545 GCA_040415395.1 Candidatus Thiothrix namsaraevi | reverse complement strand
ATCATTACCTTTACTTTTTCACGTACCGCCAGTCTGAAAGCCAACTGTCCTTGATCCATGTTTCTTTCACAATATCGCTGGTATCCACAGGCTGACTTAACCCACGCATTTTCAACGATACCGTGACCTTGACGTCAACCAAACAGCGCTTGCCTGATGCCTCACACTCAACTTTTTGCACCTGCGCCTTACTCCACAACCCAGCGCCCTGCGTTTTACGCTTGAACACATCAAACGGCGTGGTGGCTTGAAACGCCTCGGTGTAGTACTCGTATGCGTGCTCAAGATCGCCCTTGATCAGTGCATCCCAACGCTGTTGCGCATACCCAGTCAGCACCGACTCCGCCGGGCTGCACGCTGCCAGCAATGCACTTGCCAGCAACACAGAGATTGTATTTTTAATCAACATATTGCCCCTTCAATTGCGGTAAAAATTTATCCCCATCCATCAAACCTTGCATACGTTCGCGCATTTCCTCGCCGGTTTTAACCAAATCACGCTGGCTTTTGATCGCCGTGGGCGTGATCAGCACCAGCAACTCGGTACGTTTGCCACCGCTGCTGTTCGCGCTGAACAAATTCCCCACGACCGGCACATTGCTCAATCCCGGAACCCCATTGCGCCCCTGAGTATTGTTATCACGAATCAAACCGCCCAGCACAATGGTTTCACCGCTTTTAACCGCGACCGTACTTTTGATATTACGCTGCAAGAAACTGCGGTTGCCGGTGGCTGAATCAATTTCACCCACATCCGTAATGTCTTGCTGAATATCCATTTTCACCAAACCGTTGCTGTTCACTTGCGGTGTCACCTGCAAGGAAACCCCCGTGTCTTTGTATTGCACCGTGGTCGCCGTGGTCAGGCTCGTACCGCTGCCATTCGGCGTGGAAAGGCTGCCAGTAAACACGGGCTGCTGATCCCCGACCTTGATGGAGGCAGTCTGATTATCCAGCACCAGAATCGACGGCGACGACAAGACCCGCACTTTCGATTCCCGCGCCAAAGCATTCAACGCCCCCATCACCCGTTCCGCGCCCAAGGTTGCGGAGAACGAGAAGCCTCCCGGTGTCATGTAACCACTGTTATTAGAAGCTAGCCCACCAAGACCATTGGAACCAAAGGCATTGCCATTGTTTTTGAAATACCATTGCAAGCCGTACTCCAAGCCATCGGTCAGAGTCACTTCCATGATCGAAGCTTCCACCTGCACCTGCATTGGCATGACATCCAAACGCTTGAGGGAGTCCAGAATTTGTTTGTAGGCATCGTCGGTCGACATGATCATCAATGAGTTATTGGTCTTGTCTGCCACGATACGTACTTCTGCATCCGGGTTAATGCTTACCCCGCCACCGCTGGAATCGCCCAACATGGTCTTCACCGGCTCAGCGGCGGCAACAGCTTGACCATCTGCCCCCACTGTTGCTGGTGCTAGACCAGGCGCTAGACTGGAAGTATTGCCCCCCGGCAATGCACCTTTAGTACCACTACTGCTCTTCTTACCGCCAAAAATCTGATTCAACATATCCGCCAAGTGCTCGGCATTGCCATTTTGCACCTGGTAAACGAACAATTGCTGCCCCGCCGTTTGGCTGACCTGATCAAAACGGTCTACCCAGTCTTTCATATCCTTCAGGTAATCAGCGTTAGCGGAAATAATCATAATGCTATTCATGTGCTCAATGGGCATGATTTTGATCATGCCCGCCATCGGGCTATTACCGCTTTCACCGAACAATGCATCAAGGTTTTTCGCCACGATGCCAGCTTCAACGTTTTTGACGCGGTACAAACCGACGGACATTCCTTTCAGCACATCCACGTCAAACGTCTTAATCGTCGCCATCAGGTTAGCCAGTTCGGAACTGGTTCCAGCCAACACCAGCATATTGCGGTTCGGGTCAACCCGCACAAAAGCATCCGGGCTTGCCAGTGGTTCCAGTATTTTTTGCATTTCCGCCACCGGGATATAGCGCAACGTTACCACCTGCATACTGTAACCCGGCTTAATCTGACCCGTGGATGGCATAAAACCACGCCCTTTCAGATTGGCGCGTGCCGCCACCCGGTAATTGCCGGTATCGTCTTTGTAGAGTACTGCCCCCTGGCTTTGCAGCAAGGATTCCAAGGTAGGGATTAACGCACTGCGATCCAGCGGATCGGTGGAATTGATCGTCACCTCACCCTCCACCCCCGGCTCCACGGTATAGGTTTCCTTGAGAATATCCCCCAAGACCACTTTCACCACTTCACGGATGCTGGCACGCTCGAAATTGAGGGCAATACCCGCATCATCCCCCCGTTTACTTGCCGCAGAGACAGGGCGTTTCACATCAGTACGGTAATAATCTTGGCTACCGAGAATCAGCTCCACATCATCTTTTTTCCCAGAGCGCGACAAACCGCTGCCCGTCGGCATCGATTCCCACGCGGGTGTTGCCTGATTGCCTTCTTGATAACCAACCGTCTTCAGACCACCCGTATCGGCTGGGCGCAACACCGGGCGTGACAAACCGACGGCGGCGGGTTCCAGTTCCTTAACCGCGTTACTGCGCTGGAAACCTTCACTTTTGATATTGTTGCGATAACCCGGACTGCCTTTTATGGATGTGCAAGCGGACATGAGTACCGCCACACTGACCAGCCCTACAATGCTGCCCCTGTATTTCACAAAGCTAACCCCATTTTTTATTTTTATTCTTAAGACCCGATCTGGCTAACGCTGTCGGGCTTGGTTTTAATTATACTAATGGTTTATAAATTTAATAAAAAGTACTGTTTATCGGATAATTCATGCTTATTGTCCAGGTGGCGGTGCTGACGCGGGGTTCTCCCCGGTTAACCCGCCCCAACGTGAAGCCATCAAACGTTGACGTGCCTCTAGGGCATCCTGTACAGATAACGCTGGCGGCTGTTTTTCCATATCAGCCGGGAATGGCAAACCCGCACCTGCCGGAACATTCGCCGCATGAGCACCCGCTACAGCCGATGGCAGCGGTGGTGGCTGTTGCATAACCACTTGCTGCTGCACCACTCGCGCCTGAGCCACTTGCGGGTTCTCCTTTGGCGAAGAAAAATCAGCTACCAAGGGAATTTCCTGCTGCTGATCGCCAATCGCCAAGAACACGCGGTCAGGATCAATGCCTTTCACCTGCCAAGCGCCCCACGTATCCCCATTACGCAGATGCACACTGCCACCTGCGGCATTTTCCATAATGGCAAACAGGCTACTGCCCATATCCACAATCCCAATCAAGCGTCCCTCTGGCAACGTGGTATCCACGGGGGCTGCTAGGGCTACCGGGGCTTCTGCTGGCTTTTCCGGCTCCACCGCTTTGCGACTCTCCCAAAACAAGGGGGCACTCACCATTTGTGCATAACGGTTTAAATCAGGTGCATCCAAGGCACTGGCGTCAGGAATTTTCACACTGACCGTGCTGGCTTGCTGCGCCTGCTCTTCGTCTAACAACTTCAGGTTAAGCAAACTCCAGCCTGTCGCACCCAGCAATACGACCCCACCCAACCATAACAATGACTGTACCGGTGGCTTAATCAAGTGCTTCATTTTGCACCTCACCACCACGCCAATAGGTTGAAATTTGAACTTCAGCCTTAACCACCTGATTTTTCTCTGCTTCGGAACCCAAAGGTTTGACATCAAGGCTTTCCACAAACATTAGCGGACGTGCCTGATAAGCCTGATGCAACACCTCACGCAATAACGCCGAATCACTCTGAAACACCGCCTTCACCATAACGCGCTGATACCCAGTATTCGCCTGCTCCGCCTCGGTTTGCTGCACATCCAACACCTCAGAACTCAGTAATACGCCACTGTCACGGGTAATCACGGTGGTCAAATTTTTCTGCAACTCTTTGGCAACCTGTGCCGAAGTCATGCCAGCGGGGTAAAACAGTTTGTCCAAACCGTTTTGTTGCACCCGTTCGTATTCCGCCATGAATTCCGGCGTGGCGGCGGCCATTTGCCGAAAACGGTTAAGCTGCTGATAGCCGGTTTCAATGCGCTCGCTCAGCTCCCACGACTTTTGCACGCTGGGAATCACCACCAGAAATAGCCCGACAAGCAACAACAGCACTAACAAACTCCAGGCCAGCAATACCTGATGCTGCTGCCAGAACACCTTATTCAGCATGAGGAACCTCCAAGGTCGCTTCGATATGGAAACGGTCACGCCCATTGTCTTTATTACGGGTCACGGGTGACTTAAAACGCACCTCAGCAAACTCAGCCGCGTCTTCCAGCGTATCAATTAAGCTGAGTGCCATCCCCGATTCGCCCCGGATTTCCAGCTTACCGCCTTGCATTTCCAAACGTTCTAACCAAGTATGTTCGGGAATCAAGTTAGACAGGGTTTCCACCACATCCAACGCCATCGGTGAAGTTTTGCGTTTTGACTCAATGAAAGTCAGCGCGTCTTCGGCAGCGAGCAACTTTTCACGGATAGCCAATTGCTCCGCTGAATTGCTGCGCACTTCTGCCAGCGCGGTTTCAATCTGATCCACACGCCGGTGCTTATAACCCAAGGGCACAACCAAAGAGAGTATCAGCGCCCCCAGAAAAGCATACAGCGGAATCCTTGACCAACCTTGTGTTTGCTGGGAATCCTGGCGAGCCGCCAAATTAATCCCTTTATCCGCTCCGGCTACCGACACCACCCGGATAGCATTCACCTCAATATCAGCTAACAAGCGGTTAAAGCGTTCCACCACATGTTTAGGGACAACAAAAATGTCAGCGAGGATTTCTTTACGCCCTTTATCATGCTGCGCTACTCGCGCAGCAAATAAAGCACTGTCTGCGGTAAAAGGGGTCAGACGATCCAATTGATAACCCAACACCTGGTGCAGATTTTCTTTAACCGCTTCGGGAAAGTGATGTTGCAGTGCCAATACTTGGCTTTTCCCCAAACACAATTCCACCTCGTAAGGCTTGCCTTGGGCAACGTTAGGCAGCAAATCACTGTGTTGGGTATTGCCATCCGGCAAGACGAATTGACCGCGCATTTGTGATTTGCCGTCTTCCAACCACTGCACATCAACACTGCGCCCGTCATGCGTATGCAACACTAAGCGCGGTAATGCCGTGCGGAATAATTTGCGGGCAGCGTTAGGGAGACCGTTGTATAAACCTTCACCCCACCAGCGTATGAATGTTTGAAATTTTGGAATCAATGACATGGCTGTTATTTAGCTTTTATTTATTGTTGTAAACCCCAACCATCACTCTAACGCATCCCAGAACCGGTGTCGAACCCCAGCCGACCAACTGCATATTGTCGCCTTATCGCGTGAAAATCCGGTTCCACGGTTTACAAGCCCCCCGCTGCTGCGTTACGATTGCGCCCTTGAATTTTGCCCCCAAGGTAAAGTTTCTGCGGAAAGGTGTCCGAGTGGTCGAAGGAGCACGCCTGGAAAGTGTGTATACGGCAACGTATCAAGGGTTCGAATCCCTTCCTTTCCGCCATTATTTAAAAGCCCCGTATAGTCAATGACTTACGGGGCTTTTGCGTTTTTTGAGCC
>JBEUIR010000160.1:0-5545 GCA_040415395.1 Candidatus Thiothrix namsaraevi | reverse complement strand
TCGCCGTGCAACCGCGTTTGCCGCAATCACTACGCACGCCCGAATTCCCGTTTGTATTGAATACCGGACGGGTGCGCGATCATTGGCACACGCTGACACGCACCGGCATTTCGCCGCGCTTGTCTGCGCACGTTGCTGAGCCTTACGTGGAAATGCACCCCGGTGATGCGCGTGAGCAAGGCTTGCAAGACGGCGAGATTGTGCGAGTCTACACCGCCACCCAATCTGTCTTGGTGAAGGTGAAAACCAGCCGTGACCAGCAACGTGGCAGCGTGTTTGTGCCGATGCACTGGAGCGGGCAATTCAGCGGCGCGGCAGGCGTGGGAGCATTGATTCCGGCAAACGTTGACCCGATTTCAGGGCAGCCGGAGAGTAAGCACGCGGTGGTGGCGATTGAGGCGTATCAAGCGGCTTGGCAGGGTTTTTTGATTTCGCGCCGTGTCTTGCTCCCTTCACCCCTTGCGGGGGAAGGGCTGGGGATGGGGGGGAATTACGTCACTGCCATCAAAGTTCCCAACGCCTGGCGCTACGAACTCGCAGGTCAGCAACCCGCCGCCGATTGGGCAGCCTTCGCCCGCGATTTGTTATGCCAACAGGATTGCGGGGTTAACTGGACGGAATACCTCGACATTGCCCGTCAAACCTACCGTGCAGCCCGTTTCACCGGTGGGCAATTGGAAAGCTGCTTATTCATTAGCGCAGCCGCCACCCGTTTGCCGTCTCGCGATTGGTTAGCGAGTTTGTTTGCACAAGAAACGCTGTCCGCCGCAGATCGCGCCAGTTTGCTGGCAGGCAAACCGGCAGTGGCAAGCGAAGACAAAGGACGCACGGTCTGCGCGTGTTTCAACGTCGGCGAAACAACCATCCGTAAAGTGATTGCCGAACAGGGTTTGAGCAGCGTGGAGGCGATTGGGCGTTGTTTGAATGCAGGCACGAATTGCGGCTCGTGTTTGCCGGAATTACAGGCGTTACTGGCGTAATTTTTGCATCGCACTTGCATTAGCTGTTGCTTATAACAAGGTTCACATGCACAAACTCATGCTGGTCGATCACGACCCCGACCGTTCCGCGAGTCTCGAAGTCGCGCTCTTCGCCGCCGGTTACGCCCACATAATCCGTGTCGGTCAAGGTGAAAACCTGCTCGCCGCCGTGCGTACCCACCAGCCCGACATCATTCTCATCGACATGCAAAGCCCCGACCGCGACACGCTGGAATCGTTGCGCAATGTCAGCCGCGAAATGCCCAAACCTATCGTGTTTTTCGCAGAGCAAAGCGATATTGAAACCACCCGTGCTGCCATTAGTGCCGGAGTCAGTGCCTATATCGTCGATGATTTGCCGGGAAAACGCCTGAAATCGGTGTTGGAAGTGGCGATTGCCCGCTTTCAAGAACACCAAAAGCTTAAAGATGAGCTGGAAGACTACAAATCGCGCCTGCAAGACCGCAAAGATGTGGACAAAGCCAAGGGAATTCTCATGCAGCACCGCAATTTGACGGAAGAAGAGGCATATCAGTTGCTGCGCAAAATGGCGATGGATCGCAATATGAAAATCGGTGAAGCTGCCCGCAATTTCGTCGCGGCAATGGCCTTGCTAGGGGGGAAATTCTGATGAAACAAGATTTACGCATCGGCTTTTTGCCCCTCACCGATTGTGCCGTGCTGGTAGCGGCATTGGAACGCGGTTTCTTTGAAAAATACGGTCTGCATGTCACCTTGCAGCGCGAAGTGTCATGGGCAAATATTCGTGACCGCGTGGCATTCGGCGAACTCGATGCCGCGCACATGCTTGCCCCCATGCCTTTGGCGGCAACGCTGGGGATTGACGGTTTGGGGATTCCGATGCAAGCCGCGTTCAGCCTTGGTCTGAATGGTAGCGCGATTACTGTCGCCAGCCCCTTGATGCAAGCCATGCGGGAACATTACCCGCCAGCATTATGCACCGCTCCGGTGCGAGCGCACGGTCTCAAGCGTCTTTTAGATGCGCAAACGCCGCGCAAATTGGTGTTCGGTTGCGTCTATCCTTTCTCTCAGCACCATTATTTGTTGCAGGCATGGTTGCAGGATGGCGGTTTGGTGTTGGGTCAAGATGTGGAAATTCGCGTTATTCCCCCGCAGCAAATGGTCGAATCCTTGGCGCAAGGTGAGATTGATGGCTATTGCGCGGGCGAACCGTGGAATCAGCAAGCGGTCAGCCGGGGTATTGGGCAGGTTGCCGTTACCAGTTACGATTTGTGGAACAATGGCCCCGAAAAAGTGCTGGGTGTGACCCAAGCTTGGGCAGAGGTCAACCCGGAAACGCATCAAGCCTTGCTGTGTGCTTTGCTCGAAGCCGCTCAATGGTTGGACGAGCCACACAACCGCTTACGTATTGCTGAACTGTTGACACGCCCGGAGTATTTGGATGTGCCGCTTGCCTTGATCCAGCCGCCGTTGTTGGGGCGTTACTGTTATGCGCCGGATGAGCCGGAACGTTTGCTGCCCGATTTCAACGTGTTTGCGCGTTATGCAGCTAATTTCCCTTGGCATTCGCACGGCGCGTACTTTTTGGCGCAAATGCACGCCACAGGTCAGTTGGCAACCTTGCCCGCCGACCCTACGCCACTGTTGGCGAAGGTGTATTGCACGCCGTTGTATCGTTTGGCGGCTGAAACTCTGAGCTTGCCGTATCCGACGGTGGATTATTTGCCGTCAGTGCATTGTCTCGCGCCGTGGGTGTTGCGCGATGCCAGCCAACTAATCGCGATGGGGAATAGTTACGTGGCGTTGGAACGCTTGCGATTGGGCTAGGACTTGCTGTGTTGAAGAAAAACGTTATTTAGGGCTTGACGCAAAAGCGCGTGCTACGTATAGTTCGCGCTCTTGATTGAGGAACAGAATCAACGTATTCTACTTCTTTCAATGTCGGAATATAGCGCAGCCTGGTAGCGCACCTGTTTTGGGTACAGGGGGTCGGGGGTTCGAATCCCTCTATTCCGACCAACTAATTTTCGATTTCCTACTTGCGCCCGTAGCTCAATGGATAGAGCAACGGCCTTCTAAGCCGTAGGTTGCAGGTTCGAGCCCTGCCGGGCGCGCCATTTCGATGCCCCGCAGATAATAAGGTTTTCCGTGGTGACTGTAGCTCAGTTGGTAGAGCACTGGATTGTGATTCCGGTGGTCGTGGGTTCGAGCCCCATCAGCCACCCCACTTTTTTCCCGCTTCAAATATTATGCAAAAGCTAGATGGCTGTGTATAATCGCCTCCTTCGTGATTCTCGGTAAGGTTTGCTAACCGGAATCCGCAAATTGATACATGCGAAAATGGCGGAATTGGTAGACGCACTGGTTTTAGGTACCAGCGCCGCAAGGCGTGAGAGTTCGAGTCTCTCTTTTCGCACCACTTTAAATCCTTGATTTTAATGATGATCTGCCCTGCATCGGTGGATGTGAGGCTTGTAACGAGGTTTTTACATGCAATTTTCTGTCGAAACAACCGGTAACATCGACCGCAAAATGACAGTGGCAGTTCCTGCCCAAAAAATCGACCAAGAAGTAGAAAAACGCCTGAAAGGCATGGTAAGCCGCGTCAAAATCGACGGTTTCCGCCCCGGCAAAGTGCCGTTTAGCGTGGTTAAAAAGCGCTATGAAGATGGCGTGCGTTACGAGGTGGTGGAAAAATTGCTGGGTTCTGCCTTCCAAGATGCAGCTAACCAAGAAAAATTGCGTGTGGCTGGTTTGCCTGAAATCGACCTGAAAACGATGGAAGCCGGTAAAGACCTTGAATTCGTGGCAAGTTTCCAGATTTACCCGGAAGTGGTCATTGCAGGCGTTGAAACCCTGAGCGTTACCCGTCCGGTGGCAGCGATTACGGATGCTGATCTCGACAAAATGATTGATGTTATCCGCAAGCAAAATCAGGAATGGAATGAAGTTGACCGCGCTGCTGCGGTGGGCGACACGGTAAACGTTGATTTCGATGGTTCTGTCGATGGCGAAGCGTTTGAGGGTGGTGCTGCGGAAGATTACTCCGTCGAACTCGGCGCAGGTCGCATGTTGAAAGACTTTGAAGACGGTCTAGTTGGCATGAAAGCCGGTGAAGTGAAAACCATTGATGTGGCTTTCCCGGATACTTACCACGCCGAAAATCTGCAAGGCAAAACGGCACAATTCAAGCTGACCATGAAGCAAGTACGTGCTGCCACGTTGCCGGAAGTCGATACCGATTTCATCACCAAGTTCGGCGTAGAAAGCGGTTCTGTGGATGATTTCCGTGCGGAAATCAAAAAGAATATGCAGCGTGAACTCGATACCGCCATCAAAACCCAGCTCAAACAGCAGGTAATGGACGGCTTGGCGGAATTACACGCGATTGATATTCCCAAGTCACTGGTGAAGGAAGAAATCCGCTACGTTCGTGATGAGTTCTCGCAAAACACTGGCTCTCCGGCAGATAATATCCCCGACGAGTTGTTTGCGCCGCAAGCAGAGCGCCGCGTGAAGTTGGGTTTGATTGTAGGTGAAGTGATTCGCCAACACAGCCTGCAACGTGACCCTGCACGAGTCGAAGCCATGCTGGAAACCGTAGCTGCCAGCTATGAAGACCCGCAAGCGCTGAAAGACTACTACCGTGGCAACCGTCAAGCCATGCAGACCATCGAAGCAGCGGTAATGGAAGAAATGATCGTTGAATGGGTCATGGCAAAAGCCACCGTCAACGACGAAACCCGCGATTTCGATAGCGTCATGAACCCTAAAAAGCCGGAGCAGGCACAAGCCTGATCCCCGCACACAGATAAGGTAGGTTGTAATGTTTGTAAGAAACCCAGATGAACCACGCGCTGTTGGCGTTCCTATGGTTATCGAGCAATCGGCTCGTGGCGAACGCGCTTTTGACATTTACTCGCGCTTGTTGCGAGAACGGGTCATTTTCTGCGTGGGTGAAGTCGAAGATTACATGGCAAACCTGATCGTGGCACAGTTGCTGTTCCTCGAATCCGAAAACCCTGAGAAAGATATTCACCTGTATATCAATTCTCCGGGTGGGGTGATTACCGCAGGCATGGCGATTTACGACACCATGAAGTTCATCAAGCCACAAGTCAGCACTTTGTGTATCGGTCAAGCAGCGAGCATGGGGGCGGTATTACTGGCGGCGGGTGAACCGGGTAAGCGTTTTGCACTGCCACATTCCCGCGTCATGATTCACCAGCCGTCAGGCGGGTCACGTGGGCAGGCGTCAGATATTGCGATTCAAGCCCGTGAAATCCTTAAGATGCGTGAAGTATTGAATAAGGTGTTGGCTGACCATACAGGGCAATCTGTTGAACGTATTGAGCAAGATACCGACCGTGACAATTTCATGGATGCGGTGACGGCACGCGAATACGGTTTGATCGATGAAGTCTTAATGGTTCGCACCTGATTTTTAGGTCGTAAGCGTCGCCTTTTATCTGAAAACAGCCTGTCTTGACAGGCTGTTTTCGTATCTGGACAGGTGTTTTTCAGCAAAAGAAGCGTAAAATACTTGTAAAAGGCGAGTATTCTTGTCACAAGACGTTCAACAG
>JBEUIR010000159.1:0-5619 GCA_040415395.1 Candidatus Thiothrix namsaraevi | reverse complement strand
CCCCAACGCAACGCTGCATCCCGTACCCGCCCGTGCGCCCGTTCCACTGCAAATAAAGTTTGCAATAAAGCGTGGGCGGGAAGCTGCGTCAATACACTAGCCACCGCATTCACATAATCGGGTTGGTCTTGCGGCCCCATCGGTTTGCTGGTGTAAAAGCGTGAAACACCACGCAATTCTACGCCTTCTGCACCCGCCAATTGCCTCAGTGCCGAATGCAAATTCGCCACCGGATTACCCAGATTGCTGCCTAAACCAATGTAGCCAAGCACTGGCATCATGAAGCAGATTTAGTCACGGTGTTAGGTTTGCGGCGTTTTTTACGGCGGCGCAAACTGCCTTTGATCGCTGCACCTTTGCACATGGCTTCGCGCTCTTCGTGCGTAGCACTCTGGAACGCCGTCCACCATTCGGCATCATCGTCGACTGGCTCACCGGCTTGGGCGCGTAAACACAGAAAATCATACGCCGCCCGAAAACGCGGATTGGTCAGCAAAGTTGTAGCACGACGAATATCACGGTAGCGGAAACGCGACTGCAACAACCAAATTTCGCGGGTAATATTGCTGTAACGACGCGGCACAGCAGTAAAATCCACCTGATCGTGCAAGGCATCGCCGGATGCCTGTGTCATTGCCTGAAGTTCCGGCATTCCACGCGCCTGCAACTCTTCAGCTACCACGGAAACCTCGTGCCACAATAACACCGCGTACAAGAATGCAGGCATCACCGACTTGCCTTCTGCCAAGCGTTGATCGGTATTCTGTAGCGACAAGGTAATCATGCGCTCGAAATTGCCAGTGTCATCGTCCTCAAGGCTTTCGTAAGTCAGCGGCAATAAGTATTCGAGCAAATTGTATTCGCGCAATAACAGGAAGGTGTTCCAGCCATAACCACTGTGCAATAGCTTGATGATTTCATCGAACAAGCGGGCGGACGATACGCCTTCCAGCAAAATCCCCATCGGACGCACACACGCCAAGGTGGCTGGTTCAATCTCAAAACCTAATTTTGCCGCAAACCGGATGGCCCGCAGCAAGCGCACCGGGTCTTCACGAAAGCGCTGTTCCGGGTCGCCCAGCAAACGGATTTTGCCGTTACGCAAATCATCCAAACCGCCGACGAAATCCAGTAACTCATCGCCAATCGGGTCGTAAAACAAGGCATTAATGGTGAAATCGCGCCGCCACACATCCTCTTCCAAGGTGCCGTAGACGTTATCGTTGATAATGCGCCCCGCATCATTGACCTTGCCGCCATCCTCACTGTCATCGTGGGGTGCGCGGAACGTCGCCACTTCCAGATAATCGCGCCCATAATAAATGTGCGCTAAGCGGAAGCGTCGCCCAATCAAACGGCAGGAATTGAACAAACGCCGAATCTCTTCAGGGTGCGCACTGGTCGCAATATCAAAATCTTTGGGGACTAAACCCAGCAATAAATCGCGGACGCAACCGCCCACTAAATAGGCTTCGTAACCCGCTTTTTGCAAACGCCGAATGACATCTTTGGCACGCCCGCACACTTTATCAGCGGGGATATGATGCACAGCCGGTGGCACGTGCACCGCGTCGTCTGGATTCAGCATTGCCACTGACCCTTAAAATTCCGTTTTACCCACACGTTCACTCAAGCTCCTGCCATAAAAGCGGCAATAATACTACTACAAAGCGGCAATACCTACCCTATCCGCAACTTTTTTACAACACGTTAGAACAGGGTTTTTGCCATGACCATGCCATCTTCACGCCCAAATTCGGTCTGGTAATAGCCTTTGCGTAACCCGATCTCGTTAAAACCCAGGTTTAAATACAAGCGAATCGCTGCAAAATTTGACTGGCGCACTTCCAAGAAACAAGTTTCCGCATGGGCTGTCCGCCCAATGTGTTCCAACGTTTTCAAGAGACGGCTGCCCAAGCCTTGACCTTGATGCTCAGGCGCAATACAAATATTCAGCAAATGCATTTCATCCAACACAAACATCAGCATAGCATAACCGTGTAACTGCCCATCTTGCTCATACAACCAGCCGGAGTAGCCGTGTTTTAAGCAATCGCTGAAAATAGCGCGTGTCCAGGGGAAGGGATACGCCCGTAACTCCAGCGCCATAACCACATCCAAATCGTTCAAGGTCATGGGGCGTAACGGCAAAAAATCCGGCTCAATGAGGCTGGGCATGACGGGTAAAAACCTCGTGGGCAAACAGTAAATCCTGCCAAGCTTTACGCTTATCAGAGGGTTGGCGCAATAAATACGCCGGGTGATACGTCACCACGACCGGTGTGCCACTAACCGGCGCTTGGTGTTCTTGCCCACGCAAACGCGCCAAAGGCACGCTGGTTTGTAACAGGCTTTGCGCAGCAATACGCCCGACCACCAGAATCAATGCGGGGTTCACCAAGGCAATTTGACGTTCCAAATAGCCCCGGCAATTGGTAGCTTCGTCGGCTTGCGGGTCGCGGTTATTGGGCGGGCGGCATTTAAGCACATTGGCGATATAGACGGTTTCACGCGGCATTCCAATCGCCAGCAACATATTATTGAGCAATTGACCGGCTTTGCCCACAAACGGCTCGCCTTGGCGGTCTTCTTCCGCACCGGGGGCTTCGCCGATGACCATCCACGCGGCTTGTTGATTGCCTGTGCCAAATACCGTTTGGGTGCGGGTTTTGCTGAGGGCGCAACGGGTGCAAGATTCGACGGTAGCGCGGAGGTCTTGCCAAGAATACCCCGCTACTGAAGGAACCTCACCCCCCGCCCCCCTCTCCTTAACAGGCGAGGGGGAGGAAGAAAGAAGGGAAAGACAGTCTTTCTGCTCTTGTTCCCCCTCGCCTGTCAAGGAGAGGGGGCTAGGGGGTGAGGTCTCTTTCGGCATCCACACCGGAATCCCCATTGCCTGCATGTAGCGATGGCGTACCTGCAAATCCACCCGCGTTTACACTCCCTGATGGTGCTGGGGGTGTTCGCGCAGCGCTTGGCTGGCGAGTTTGTTCCACGCATCCACATAGGCTTTGGCGGAAGCGATTACAATGTCGGTATCCGCGCCGTGACCGTGGATAATGCGCCCGCCCTTATCCAGTCGCACAGTCACTTCGCCTTGCGCATCCGTGCCGCTGGTAATGTTATTGACAGAATACAGTGCCAGTGTCGCGGTTTCCCCGACAATGCTTTCGATGGCTTTATAGACCGCATCGACCGGGCCACCACCGATAGCCGTGGCAGTCTGTTCTTTGCCGTGAGCTTTTAGGGTAACGCTGGCATTTGGTGCTTCGCCGGTCGTGGAACAGACATTCAACGCAATCAGTTCATACGCCAGATCTTCTTGCGCAGAACGCGCATCCATCATTAATACCATGATGTCTTCGTCGAAGATGTCGTGTTTGCGGTCAGCCAAGTCTTTGAAGCGTGAGAAAGCGGTATTGAGTTCTTCTTCAGATTTCAACACGATATTGAGTTCTTGCAAGCGGGTTTTGAGGGCATTACGCCCGGAATGCTTGCCCAACACGATTTTATTGTCTGACCAACCCACGTCTTGCGCCCGCATGATTTCGTAGGTTTCGCGGTGTTTTAACACGCCGTCTTGATGAATGCCGGATTCGTGCGCAAACGCATTCGCGCCCACAATCGCTTTGTTCGGCTGTACCGGGAAGCCGGTGACGCTGGAAACCAAGCGTGAGGTTGGCACGATATGCGTGGTATCAATGCGGGTTTCAACGGGGAATACATCGGGGCGTACCCGAATCGCCATCACCACTTCCTCCAAGGAAGCGTTACCGGCACGTTCACCCAAACCGTTGATCGTACACTCCACCTGACGTGCGCCTTGCATCACTGCCGCCAAGGAATTGCCCACCGCCAAACCAAGGTCATTGTGGCAATGCACCGAGAAAACCGCCTTGTCGGCATTCGGAATATGCGTAATCAAACGCCCGACCATATCGCCAAACACCGATGGAATCTGATAGCCCACCGTGTCGGGAATATTGATGGTACGCGCCCCCGCATTAATCGCGGCTTCAATCACGCGACACAGAAAATCGAATTCGGAACGCCCAGCATCTTCGCAGGAAAATTCCACGTCATCGGTGTAATTCCGCGCACGTTTCACCGCAAACACCGCCTGCTCAACCACTTGATCGGGGGTCATGCGCAATTTGTTCTGCATGTGGATTGGGGAGGTGGCAATAAAGGTGTGGATACGCCCAGCATTCGCGGGTTTAATCGCTTCCGCCGCACGGTCAATATCCTTTTCCAACGCACGCGCTAGACCGCACACGGTGCTGTCTTTGACGAGACGAGCAATCGCCCTGACCGACTCGAAATCGCCAACGCTGGCAATCGGAAAACCGCCTTCGATCACATCCACGCGCATTTTTTCCAGCATCAAAGCGATGCGGATTTTTTCTTCTTGCGTCATGGATGCGCCGGGGCTTTGTTCGCCGTCACGCAAGGTGGTATCAAAAATAATCAAACGGTCTTTAGACATATTCCTGCTCCTAAAACACGGCTGCACTGGGTGTGTGGCTGGCAACCGCTGTATCAATCTGAAAGTGGGGGTAATGATAGCGCGTGTTACGCCGTAGAGCGTAGGAATTTACTCCACTTCAAGCGTCGACGCCTTTCTTACGCCGCTGAAACTTACGCCAGCGCCGCCAAACCCAAAACAATGGCCCCGACAATGCATACAATAAAAACACCCCAAATAACACTTTCGGCGGGTCAATCGTGGTCAACGCCAACACCAGCACTACCGCCAACACCACCACGAATGGCACACGATTACGCAAATCAAAATCTTTGAAACTGTAAAAACTGATATTGCTCACCATCAGCAGCCCCACCGCCAAGGTCAGCAACAACGCGGGGATTTGCACATTACGCCCCATCACATCGAGGTCATGGAACACCCACACCATCCCCACCATCACCGCCGCCGCCGCAGGGCTTGGCAAGCCCACAAAGAAACGCTTGTCAACCTTACCGATTTGCGTATTAAACCGCGCCAACCGCAACGCCGCGCAAGCCACGTAAACAAATGCAGCTAACCACCCGGCTTTCCCCCACGCATCACCGGACGTTTGTAAATGCACCAATGCCCATTGATACATCACCAAACCCGGCGCAACCCCGAACGAAATTAAATCCGCCAGACTGTCATATTGCGCCCCGAATTCGGTTTGGGTATTGGTCATACGGGCAACACGCCCATCCAAGCCATCCAAAATCATGGCGATGAATACCGCGATAGCGGCAGCCTCAAACTTGCCCTGCATGGCGGCGACAACCGCGTAAAAACCACCGAACATTGCGCCGGTGGTTAACAAATTGGGCAGTAAATAGATACCCCTACTGGGCGGTGCTTTGGTGTTTAGTTGTTGCTCTTCCACTGAATATTTCCGTTTGGCTACTTATAAATACATACTAACCAGCATTGTGCCACAGTGGAATGCGTTTATGTTACCACAACCTATTCACCCGACTTTTTGACGAACAGCCAACCCAAGTAACCCATCATTACTAACATGAATAAAATCACGGCAATGGTTAATGCACCCATCCAGCTTCCGAATAATAGCTCAATCATGAGCGGCAAATATTACCTCCTATCGCGCCCGCGCC
>JBEUIR010000158.1:0-5745 GCA_040415395.1 Candidatus Thiothrix namsaraevi | reverse complement strand
GCTAGTTTTCCCAACACATGGCTGACGGCGACGAAGGCAAAACTCGCCGTCACCGTTGTCACCGAACCGATGCCTCCCGTGCAACTCAAATCACACGCGCTTGCACCCTCCGTCCGTTCAGGCAGGGTCATGGCTTCCTCCGACCACACGGCAGGTACGTCAAAGCGGCGTTTGGGATTGCTGCTGAAACCGTAATGTTGGCGCAATTCCTTACGCACTTTCGATAACAATGGGTCTTGCAAGGTTTTGGTCAAATCGGTCAGGCGGATTTTGGTCGGGTCTTTTTGCCCTCCCGCGCCACCAGCGGTAATTAAGCGGATTTTGTGACGACGGCAATACGCAATCAGTGCCGCCTTAGTGCGGGCATTGTCGATGCAATCCAGCACGTAGTCGAATTCGGGTTTGATGAGAGTCGCAAGGTTATCCTTGTCGATAAAATCTTCAACGAGATGCAATTGGCAAGCAGGATTAATGTCGAGGCAACGCTCCTGCAATACGGCAATTTTGGCACGTCCAAGCGTGCTCCCAAGCGCAGGCAACTGACGATTGATATTGGATTCAGCAACGTTATCAAGGTCGATCAGGGTGAGTGTGCCAATGCCACTACGCGCCAAGGCTTCCACCGCCCAAGAACCCACGCCACCCACGCCAATCACGCACACATGCGCAACAGTGAAACGGTCAAACGCCGCCTCACCGTAAGTGCGGATGATGCCGCCAAACCGACGGCTAACATCCATTTCCACCATTATGCTGCGTAAGGATCGCGCAGAATCATGGTCTGGTCGCGGTCAGGCCCTGTCGAAATAATGTCGATAGGGGTTTCCACTGCTTCTGCCAAACGCGTCAGATATGCCTTCGCATTCGCTGGCAACGCATCATAACTGGTCACGCCAAACGTGGATTCTGTCCAGCCCGGCATGTCTTCGTAGATAGGCTCGCAACGCGCAAACTCATCGGTGTCAACGGGCGGAACATCAATAATATTGCCGTCCAGCTTGTAAGCGGTACAAATCCGTACCGTTTCCAAACCATCCAGCACGTCCAGTTTGGTGATACACAAGCCACTGATGGAGTTAATGTGCATAGCGCGACGTAAAGAAACCGCATCGTACCAACCACAACGGCGCGGACGACCCGTGGTAGAACCAAACTCGTTGCCTTGCTTGGCAATGTAAGCACCTACATCATCAAACAATTCGGTTGGGAATGGGCCAGAACCAACCCGCGTGGTGTAGGCTTTGGTAATACCGAGGATGTAATCCAGGTTGCGCGGGCCAATACCCGAACCTGTGCAAGCCCCACCAGCGGTCGTGCTGGAAGAGGTCACAAACGGATAAGTACCATGGTCAATATCCAACAACGTGCCTTGCGCGCCTTCCAGCATCACGTCTTTGCCCGCTTTGCGCAATTCAGCCAAACGGTTCGGGATGTCGGTAATCATTGGCTTGATGATTTCTGCCATGTGCATCGCTTCGGCGAGTACGGCATCGGCATCAACCGTGTCGCACTTGAAGTAATGTTCCAGCATGAAATTGTGGTATTCCATGATGCCGCGCAGCTTGGTTTCAAACTGTTCTGGGTTCAACAAATCGCCAACGCGCAACCCACGGCGGGAGATTTTGTCTTCGTAAGCCGGGCCAATGCCGCGCCCTGTCGTGCCGATAGCTTGTTTACCACGCGCTTTTTCACGCGCTGCATCCAACGCAACGTGGTACGGCAGAATCAACTGGCAACTTGCGGAAATTTTTAAGCGGTCACGCGCCGGAACGCCACGCGCTTCCAGCATCTCGATTTCTTTGAGCAGGGCATCAGGAGCGACGACCACGCCATTGCCGATCATGCATTCCACGCCTTCGCGCAAAATGCCGGAAGGCACTAAATGCAGCACGGTTTTTTCACCGTTGATAACCAAGGTATGCCCAGCATTATGCCCACCTTGAAAACGTACTACGGCGGAGGCATTTTCAGTCAGCAGATCCACGATCTTGCCTTTGCCTTCATCACCCCACTGCGTGCCCAATACAACGACGAATTTTCCCATGTCAGTCTCGCTCTCTCGCTCAAATGTGCCAAAAGGTGTTAGTAAAGATTAAACAGCCACGACGTTCCAGTGACCGTCTTGCTGAATGATTTGTTGGCTGCAACCCAGTGCTGCCGCGTTGTGTGTTTGCCCATCCAGCGCCCGGATAACCCGTTGTTGCTGACTGCGCAATGTCCGAATCAGTTGTTCCAGTGCCGCATCTTGTACCGCTGGCGCAAAAATACTGGTGTTGCCAGCGCGTTGCTGTTGTGGCAAAGCAAACGTTGCCAAGGTGCGCAAATCGGTGCTGAAACCCGTGGCAGGGCGGGTACGCCCAAAGGCTTCACCAATGCCGTCGTAACGCCCGCCGCGTGCGACTTCGCGCCCCATGCCTGATGTATAAACACCGTACACAATGCCGGTATGGTAGTCGTAACCACTCAATTCAGCCAGATCAACATGAATCTTGCAGGCGGGGAAGTGCGCCGCTACCCGTGTGGTTAGGGTGCGCAAATACGTGAGGGCATCCTGAACGTCGCTCGGCGCATTCGCAAACAATGCGGCAGCTTGATCGAGTACATCAACCGCCCCATTCAGGCGTGGCAATTGCTGCAAATAAGTGCTGATGTCAGCGGGCAAATGGGTTGTTGCCAGCCATGCATCAATTTCAGGCAGGGATTTGCGCACCAGCATGTCATAGAAATGACTTTCTTGCGCCGCATCCAACCCAGCAGCCCGCGCTAAACTGCGGAAAATGCCAACGTGACCTATGTCCAGCAGCAAGTCGGGGATTTGGCAATGTGTTAAGGTTTCCAGCAACAGGCTGATTACTTCAAAATCACTGTCCAATCCGGCATGACCAAACAGTTCTGCGCCTACTTGTAAAGGGGAGCGCGAACTGTCGTGGAAACTGCGGGTGCGTAAGACACTGCCGATGTAACAGAGGCGATTAGGTTGTTCGGTTTGCAATTTATGCGCATCAATCCGCGCAATTTGCGGGGTCATATCCGCCCGCACGCCCATCATCCGTCCGGTCAGTTGATCGGTGAGTTTAAAGGTTTGCACGTCAAGGTGTGTGCCGTGACCAGTGCGCAGCGATTCCATGAATTCTACCAGTGGCGGCATTACCAAGCGGTAGCCCCAAGTGGCGTAAAGATCGAGTAAGCGGCGGCGCAGTTGCTCCAGCGCTTCGGCTTCGTCGGGCAGGGCTTCGCTGATGCCATCGGGAAGCGCCCAATATTGGTGAGTATTCAGCATGGTTTGTGACTAATCGGTCAAAAAGAGCAGTAGGATACCAGCAATTACACCTACCAGACCAATGGTTCGTAAGGTTTTGTCGGGCAATTCGAGTAATTGACGATAGGTTTCACGCAGACGAGAGGGGCTTAAGAATGGCATAAGCCCCTCCAAAATTAACAGGAGGGCGATAGCAGTGAGCAAATCGTTCCAGTTAAACGTCACTGCTTAGGGTTGCAGCGCTTGCTGTTTGAAATAGCGGAAGAACTCGGAAGTGGGTTCTAGCACCATGACATCACCGTTTTTGCCAATGGTGTTGCGGTAGGCGCTCAAGCTACGGTAGAACGAGTAAAACTCGGCATCTTGCTGGTAAGCCTGTGCATAGATTTCGGCGGCTTTCGCATCACCTTCACCGCGAATTTTTTCCGCTTCTTTGTAGGCTTCGGCCATAATGATGGTGGATTCACGGTTAGCATTCGCTTCGATTTTCGCACCTTCTTCCTGCCCGCGTGAGCGGAAGTCTTGGGCAACCCGTTCACGGTCGGAGCGCATCCGGTTGTACACGGAATCGCTGACGGTATCGGGGAAGTCGATGCGGCTAACCCGCACGTCAACGATTTCTATCCCTAACTGTTTGGCGACTTCCTTGGATTTGCTTTCAACCCCTTGGAGGATGCTGCCACGTTCACCCGACAAGGCTTCTTGAATGGTGCGGCGGCTGAATTCGTTACGCAAGCCATCTTTCATAAGCTGTTCCAGACGATTTTCGGCATCGGCAATACGTCCACCACCCGTTGAGCGGTAGAATGCCGATACATCTTCAATCCGCCATTTCAGGAAGAAATCCACCGTGACATACTTTTTCTCGCCTGTCAGGAATTGCTCCGGGCGCGAAGTGAGTGTTTGAATGGTTGCCGGAAATTTGCTGACGGTAGTAATGAACGGCATACGGAAGTTTAACCCCGGTTTGATGTCAGCATTCACGATTTCACGGAATTTGAACAAAATCGCTTTTTCGCGTTGATCCACGGTATACAGTGAGGAATAGAACAACAAAGCAATCGCACCCACGGCTACCGCGAGTATGTTTTTAATATCCATTAGCGGCTCTCCCTTACACTGTTTTCCCGACTTGTGCCTGTGGGGGCGGCACTATTGGTAGTGGCATTAGTCGGTGTTGGTGTCGCATTCTGTTTGTCAGTCGCATTTTGCATGGCGGCAGCAGCGGCTGGAACCGTGTTAGTGTTGCTGGTTTGACCGTTCAATTGATCCAGTGGCAGGTACAACATATTATTGTTGTTGGAATCAATCACGATTTTGCGGCTACCCGCCATGACAGTTTCCATCGTTTCCAAATACAAACGTTCGCGGGTAACTTCAGGTGCTTTGCGGTATTCTGTGACCAACTGCATGAAACGTGATGCGTCACCCTCCGCTCTGCTAACCGTTTCCTGACGGAACGCTTCGGATTCCGCTTTTAAACGAGCGGCTTTACCACGCGCTTCAGGGATTACTTTGTTTGCGTAAGTTTGGGCTTCGTTTTGATAGCGGTTGGCATCTTCACGTGCTTTGTTGGCTTCGTCAAACGCTTCTTTGACTTGCGGTGGCGCTTCAGCATACGTCAGGTTGACGGTGATGATTTGTAAGCCTGCACGGTAGTTATCCAATACCTGTTGCATTTGGGTTTGAATATCACCGGCAATTTGCGCCCGACCTTCTTTGAGGATGAAGTCCATGTCATTGCGCCCGATCA
The DNA here is from genome assembly GCA_040415395.1 of Candidatus Thiothrix namsaraevi. GTDB lineage: Bacteria > Pseudomonadota > Gammaproteobacteria > Thiotrichales > Thiotrichaceae > Thiothrix > Thiothrix namsaraevi. The sequence continues at coordinate 733 of JBEUIR010000158.1, read as the reverse complement.
CTTCACGCGCCACGCCACGCATGACTTGATAGAGTGTCCCTTGAGTCTGGTCTGCCAAGAAATCCGGGTTGAGAATGTTAAAGGCATAATCTTCAGGATTACGCACTTTGTACTGTGCCGCGACCGCTACTTCGACGATATTTTCGTCTTTGGTCAACATGGTGTTGCGATCCTGTGCACTCCGGTTTTGTTCGGTGTCGATGACTTCAACGGTTTCAATGGGATAGGGGAAACGCCAATGCAAACCCGCATCCGTGGTGGCTTGATAAGCGCCAAACCGCAGCACTAAACCTTGTTGACGCGCGTCAACTGTGTAGAAGCCTGATAACAACCAGCCAACAACAAACAATATCAGCAAGAAAATGAGACCTTTGCTGCTGTTTTGACTGGAGTTATCACCATCGCCACCGGAACCGCCGAATAGCTTGCCTAATTTTTCATTCAATTTACGGATCAGCTCTTCAGGGTCATTGCCGCCTGAGCCACGTTTTTTTCCTGACCAAGGGTCTTGTTGATTCCCACCCGGTTCGTTCCAGGGCATAGTTGAAGCTCCTAAAAATGTTCTACGGTTTGCTAGTGTTGAGGTTACAGAATAAATTTCAACGCAAAGCATAACAGATTAGCTTGTAGAGTTCGCAACTCACCCTGAAAAAATGGTGTTGAAATCCAAATAAAGTGCCTGCCAAGTAAAGCAATAGCGTTACGTTTGATAATTTTTAGGAGCTTCAACTAT
>JBEUIR010000157.1:0-5777 GCA_040415395.1 Candidatus Thiothrix namsaraevi | reverse complement strand
TGTTAGTCCCGCCTCAAATCGACTCGAAGAATAGTCAGTTGAACATCACTATTAATTACATGGAATAAGCACGTTCACCGTGAGAAGCCGTATCCAAACCTTGGCGTTCTTCTTCTTCCGATACGCGCAGCCCCATGGTCATGTCGATCAGTTTGAACAATACAAAGCTCACCACACCAGACCAAACGATGGTTAACAATACACCTGTTGCTTGGGTAATCACTTGCCCGCCCATCGAGTAGTCGTCTACACCGACACCGCCGAGAGCTGGGGAAACAAAGATACCCGTACCAATCGCACCAATGATACCGCCCAGACCGTGGATGCCGAAAACGTCCAAGCTATCATCGTAGCCCAGCATTTTCTTCAGACCAGTCACACCCCACAAGCACAATGCACCCGCAATAGCACCCAGCACGATAGCGCCCATCGGTCCAACCAAACCTGCTGCTGGTGTTACCGCAACCAAGCCAGCAATGACACCGGAAGCCACACCCAGCATGGAAGGCTTACCACGCAATAACCACTCAGCGAACATCCAGGCCATACCACCAGCCGCTGTCGCCAGAATGGTGTTGATGAAAGCCAAACCTGCGCCACCATTCGCCTCCAAGTTAGAACCCGCATTAAAACCGAACCAACCTACCCATAGCAACGATGCACCAATCATAGTCATTGGTAGATTGTGTGGTTGCATCGGGTCACGCCCAAAACCAACCCGCTTGCCCAATACAATTGCGCCAACCAGAGCCGCAATACCCGCGTTGATGTGTACAACTGTACCACCCGCAAAATCCAAATCACCCGCTTCAAACAAGTAACCGCCAGTCGCCCAAACCATGTGTGTAATTGGCAGGTAAGAGAAGGTGAACCACAGTGCACCAAACACCATTAAGGCAGAAAACTTCACCCGTTCAGCCAAACCGCCCACAATCAGTGCCACGGTAATTGCCGCAAACGTCAACTGGAAGGAAACAAATACAAACTCAGGAATCACCACCCCATCAGTAAAGGTAGCCACAGTACTGTCAGCCGTAATGCCCGCCAGGAACAGTTTGGAGAAATCGCCAATCATCCAGTTCAGACTGCCGCCATCGCCGAATGCCAGTGAATAACCGTAAATTGCCCACAACAGCGAAATCATACAGAAAATAGCCATCACTTGGGTCAGCACGGACAACATGTTTTTAGCGCGAACCAAGCCGCCGTAGAACAATGCCACACCCGGTATAATCATCAGAATAACCAGCAAAGTGGACAGCATCATCCACGCGGTATCCCCTTTATCGGGTATTGGAGCAGCCGCCACTTCGTCAGCCATTGCCACACCGGAAAAACCCAGCACTGCCGCTAACATCATTAAACCAAGACGCATATTCATGAAATTCCCCCTTTCTTACAGTGCATCTACGCCGCTTTCGCCCGTGCGAATGCGGATAACTTGCTCTACTGCGGTGACAAAAATCTTACCATCACCGATTTTGCCCGTATTCGCAGACTTAGTAATTGCCTCAATGACTTGATCCACTTGCGACTCGGCGACTGCGGCTTCGAGCTTAATTTTAGGCAGGAAATCCACCACATACTCTGCGCCACGGTACAATTCGGTGTGACCTTTCTGACGCCCGAAACCTTTTACTTCGGTAACTGTGATGCCTTTAATGCCAATATCACCCAACGCATCGCGCACATCATCGAGTTTGAATGGCTTAATAATGGCTGTGACCATTTTCATAGAACTAACTCCTTGCTAGTTAGGGATGCCAACTAAATTGTTTAACGCTAGGCATATTGCAATTGACGTGCCAATCACTCAGAAGCCGCCTCATCACTATTTAGCGGCTTTATCCCTGTTTCGGAGCGTAACCAAGCACCATAATAGTGCGTCAATCGGATTTAATGCACTAAGCTTAAGGCATACCCGCACACTTACCGAATTTGCTACAATCCGGGGCATCCACTCAGCACTAAGGAAAACGTATGCAAAACTTTGGCAACCTTGACGATCTGGCAAAGAAACTCTCAGCACTGCTGCCCGAACCGGTGCGCAATATGCAGGAAGACGTGGAAAAGAACATGCGTGGCTTACTCGAAGGCGGCTTGCAAAAAATGAATCTGGTGACGCGGGAAGAATTTGAGATTCAGTCAGCGGTATTGCTGCGTACCCGCGAAAAGCTGGAAGCGTTAGAAAAACGGCTTGCGGAGCTTGAAGCCCAGCAAACCACTTCTGCCAGCCCTCTGTAGAAACACTAATCTTGGAAAAAACGGGCGGGAAATGTTTCGGTAATGACCATAATCAGCTTGCCACCGGAATACACCGCATAGGTCCTGGAAATCAGGGTTTCTGTCGGGGAAATCCCAAAGTATTCTGCCAACTCACCTGCTGGGCGTTTTTCAAAATCCACAATGCTTTTGAAGGTTTCGACCTGATACTTTTCCCACAAGCGCCCTATTGGCTCACGTGAGGACAGTAGATCCGTGCGAAAACCTTGTTGCAGATGGTTCAGCACGATAGTGGAATCGGCATGAAGCCAGTGCCGGAGGGTGTGTTGCCCCTGTAGCAACACTTCCCGCCGCATGACCGGCCCCACATCATCCCTCCCCAAGGAAGCCTGATGCTTGGGGTTGATTTCTTGGGTATCGCTGGCAATTTTTTCGTGCAGCTTCAAGACCTTGATTTTCTCTGCCAGATACTGCTCCAGCATTTCCGTTACCGTCCCGTCCGCCACCAACAATATCCGTTGGAAACGGCTGAGGCCGGTTAACATTTGTTTGTCCGGCATTCGGCGCTGGCTCAAGGACAAGGGATTCAATACGCTCATGACCGCTATCTCAGGTAATTCATTACGTTGTTTTGACAGTGCTTCAGCCGATTTCTGCCAGCAGTTTCTCGGTCATGCCTGCCGCCTGCTCGCCATAGCCACCGCCAAACAGGTTGAAGTGATTTAGGATGTGGTACAAATTATACAGCGTCTTACGCACCGCATAGCCTTGATTCAAACGCCAAGCTTCATTATACACCGCATAAAAGTTTGCCCCAAACCCGCCAAACAGCTCGGTCATGGCTAGGTCAGTTTCGCGGTCGCCGTAGTACACCGCAGGGTCGAAAACCACCGGGCTACCATCCGGCAAATACGCCAGATTTCCACCCCACAAATCGCCGTGTAACAACGACGCCAGGGGCTGATAATCGGCAAACAATGCACCGATGCCCGCTTTCAAGCGCAAACCTTGTTCATAAGAACGCGGCGGGTAGCCATTACGTCGCGCCCGCTCAAGCTGAAAACCCAAGCGTTCCTGTTGCCAGAATTGCACCCAGTCGTGCGTTTGGGTATTGCGCTGCGGGCTTGCGCCGATGGTATTGCTGCGAAACCAGCCGTGTTGCGCGGCAGTATGGCGGTGCAGCGCTGCGAGTTGCGCCCCCGCCTGTTGCTGATCACCGTGTGCTTGCAGTGGCAAATATTCCAGTAACAGATACGCCTGTTGCCCTTGCACCCCACAACCCAACGGCTCAGGTGCTCGCAGGCTGGCACTGGCGCGAATGGCGTGCAGCCCATCCGCTTCTGCCACAAACATTTCCAGCAAACTGGCCTGATTCACTTTGAGGAAATAGCGGCTGCCATCGGCAAGTGTTACCGTACTGGTTTGATTGATACAGCCGCCACTGACAGCATCAACACGCGCAATCGCAATGCTTGTGCCAAGGTGTTGCTGAAGCATCGGTAAGATAAGGTCTGTACTGCTGGATTTCATTAAACTTGAACCGAGGATATAACATGAAGTACGCATTGTGTGCCGCACTCGCTTTCTTAGCAACCGTCCAGACACCCGCTAACGCTGCTGAGCCGCGCCAGTGGAATATCGGGCTTGCCGCCACTGTTGACCAATCCCCGTTCGTGGGCGGCGATACGCAAATCGGCGTCAAACCCGTGATCATCAAAGAAAACGGCTTTGACATCACCGGCCCCGCATGGTCATTCAGTGCCACCCCAGCACGTGAGTTTTATATCGGTGCTGGGCTGGATGAATGGGACGCCGAACGTGGCGACAGTGCCGCACTGCAAGACATGGCAAAACTGGATCGCGCCATCAACCTGCGGGTTGGTAGCGTGTGGAAACTCACCACTGGTACAATTTCCGCCGACCTTGCCCAAGATGTCGCCGCCCACGAAGGCGCCCAAGCCAAATTGCGTTACACCCATCACCCCGACATGCCGCTCAACCTGCGCCCGTATGCCGAATTGCAATGGCTTTCCGCCGACCTCACCGACTACTACGTGGGCGTGGATACTGCTGAAGCCAAAGCCGATCGCCCCGCTTATCAGGCAGATGATTCACTCGCCCTAAAAGTTGGCGTTAAAATGGAAAAGCCACTCAGCCGCCGTCTGACCTTGGTGGGCAGTGTGAGCGCCAACAGCTATGACAGCGCCATTGCGGACAGCCCAATCATCGAGAGCAACACGGTGTGGGGTGGGTACGCAGGCGCGGCGTACCGTTGGTAAGCAATACCTTCAAAACAGAGAGCGACACCATGACAGTATTTACCATTACCGGCGAAGTTGACCCATTCCTCCACGTTTCCATGCAGAAAGGCGACAAAATTTACTGCGAATCCGGCGCAATGGTGATGATGGAAGCCAATCTTGAGCTGAAAGGGCGCATGACCGGTGGTTTAGGCAGTGCCTTGATGCGCCGCTTCACCAACGGCGAAACCTTGTTCCAACAACACATCGAAGCGGTACGTGGCGATGGCGATTGCCTGCTTTCCCCCGCGCTACCCGGTGGCATGGAAATCATCGACGTGGGCGCACGCCAATATTTGCTGAATGATGGCGCATTCGTCGCAGCCACTTCCGGCACCGAAATGAAAGTGCGTACCCAAAGCGTCGGTAATGCGTTATTTGCACAATCCGGCGGTTTTTTCGTCATGGAAACATCGGGGACGGGGCAAGTGGTGGTTTCCGGTTTTGGCGCAATGTTCTCGCTGGACGTTGAACCGGGCAAAGACCTCATCATTGATAACGCCCATGTCGTGTGCTGGGACAGCACCTTACACTACGAAATTTCCGTCACCACCAGCAGTTCCGGTGGCGGCTTAGGCGGCATGTTTGGCAATCTGGTCAATAGCGCCACCAGTGGTGAAGGCATTGTGTTGCGCTTTAGCGGGCGCGGCAAAGTGCATATTTGCTCGCGTAACCCTAGCTCGTTTGCCAAACTGGTGCAAAAGGGCATGGCGGCTTAATGGCTATGTTATATTTCTGCAAATACATCGGTTACGAGGCAGTCGCATGAAATTCCCCTACGGCATCGCCAACTTTGAAGCAGTTATTAGCGAAGGTTACGAGTACGTTGACCGTACCGCTTTTCTGCCATTGTTGGAGGATGCAAGCAAGCAATGGATGCCAATACAGCAAGCGCGATTACCGCTGGCTCAATGAACTCACCATCAAGGCGGCGTTCCTCACCCTATTGTTTGCGCGAAGGGCAGGAGCGGGTGCTGGCGTATCGTGATGGCTTGCAAAGCAAGTAAACGCGGTAATGATATTGCCGTCAATCCCCACGCCGTAACATTCAGCACTGCCGCCCGCGTCTGCCTGCCGCAATTCAATAATTCTCCTAATGAAGTGCCCGTCGTTAAGGATTCAACCCTGCATCCTATGCTGATTGACCGTTGGTAGATAATGCTTTGGCGTTTATCCTGTTTTAATTGGTTCGTAACAATGTCGTCGTGAGACATTCGGGTCAATGGGTGTGACAGAACTGAGAAATTGTAGTCC
>JBEUIR010000156.1:0-5788 GCA_040415395.1 Candidatus Thiothrix namsaraevi | reverse complement strand
TAGTCTTTGGTATTCGCAACTTCTGTCCCCAACCCGACCCATTGCAAACCGGCTGCATTGAACACTGGCACATCAATCCACCAAGGCAGTAGCAATGCCACACTACCCAGCAAGACATTCCAGCCACCCAAACGCAAAAACGGCAATGCCAGCACACTGGCGAGCGCCATAAAGTGCAATACACCAAAAAATATCCAACTCGTGGGAAACAACCAATAACTGCCCGCACTCACCAATCCAGCACTTACCACCAACAGCGCTTCACGTCGCCAAAAACGTGACAGGTTCAAACCGCGCCGCGCGGATAATGCCAAACTGATACCCGCAACGCCCACAAACAGCGTCACAATAACTTTCTGAAAAGCAGGCCAGAAGGTGCTATGTAATAAATCCAGTGAGAGAAAATTGAAATGATTGAGGTCATACGCACTGTGGAAGACCAACATCAATAAGACAGCTAAACCCCGTAAGGCATCGGGTAGCTCAAGGCGGGAAATCGTAGGGGCGAAAGCACTTTCACCCCTACTGATTGGCGGAACGATAGCCTTGAACCTTAGTTCTTCGACTTGTCCACGATCTTCTGAATCCAGGGCATCATTGCACGCAATTTGCCACCGGTTTGCTCAATCGGGTGCGCGGCATTGTTACGACGGTAAGCCGTCATGGATGGGTAGTTAGACGCGCCTTCCAAAATGAAGTTTTTCGCGTATTCGCCGTTTTGGATGTCTTTCAGCGCTTGGCGCATGGCTGCACGCGATTGCTCATTGATAACTTTCGGGCCAGTTACGTACTCGCCATACTCCGCATTGTTGGAGATGGAATAGTTCATGTTGGCAATGCCGCCTTCGTACATCAGGTCAACAATCAACTTCAGTTCATGCAAGCACTCGAAGTACGCCATTTCTGGCGCGTAACCGGCTTCAGTCAGGGTTTCAAAGCCCATTTTCACCAATTCAACCGCGCCGCCGCACAATACCGCCTGTTCGCCGAACAAATCGGTTTCGGTTTCGTCTTTGAACGTGGTTTCGATGATGCCAGTACGACCGCCGCCGATAGCAGATGCGTAAGACAGCGCGACAGCTTTGGCTTGACCAGAAGCATCTTGCTGGATAGCGATTAGGTCAGGAATACCGCCGCCTTTGACGAATTCGTTGCGAACCGTGTGACCCGGTGCTTTTGGCGCAATCATAATCACGTCCAAATCCGCACGCGGCACGATTTGGTTGTAGTGAATCGCAAAGCCATGCGCGAATGCCAAGGTCGCGCCTTGCTTCAAGTTCGGCTGGATTTCGTCGCGGTACAACTGGCTTTGGAACTCGTCCGGGGTCAGGATCATAACAATGTCAGCGGCTGCCACGGCTTCCGCAACCGGCGCTACTTTCAAACCAGCGTTCTGCGCTTTGGCTACGGTTGGGGAATTGCTACGCAAACCCACGGTGACATCCACGCCAGAATCTTTCAGGTTGCAAGCATGGGCGTGACCCTGTGAACCGTAACCGATGATGGCGACTTTCTTGCCGCGAATGATAGAAAGATCAGCGTCTTTATCGTAATAAATGTTCAGTGCCATAAAGCCTTTTACCTTAAATCCAAAATATCATAAGTCAATTAAATGTGTAGGGATGCTTCGCCACGAGCAATCCCCATGCCGCCGGAGCGCACCACCTCAATAATGCGGTAATCTTTCAACGCATTCACGAATGCGTCCAATTTACTGCGCTCACCTGTCAGCTCAATCGTGTACGCCTTGTCAGCCACGTCAATAATATTGCCACGGAAAATATCCGACAGGCGTTTAACTGCCTCGCACGCCCCGGCTTTGTCCACCGCGACTTTGACGAACATCATTTCGCGTTCAATATGGGAATACTGGGCAAGATCCATGACCTTGACCACATCAATCAACTTGTTCAGTTGTTTGACAATTTGTTCCACAATCTCTTCGCTACCGCGTGTCACCAGCGTCAAACGCGACAAGGTAGCATCGTCGGTCGGTGCCACCGTCAGGGATTCAATATTGTAGCCACGCGCAGAGAATAACCCGGCAACACGCGACAACGCGCCCGCTTCATTCTCCATCAAAATGGAAATTACATGCCGCATTTTGTCACCTATACCAGAATCATTTCATTTTGACCTGCACCGGCAGGAATCATCGGGAATACATTATTTTCACGTTCCGTGATGAAATCCATAAAGACCAAACGGTCTTTCATCGCCAGCGCCTCTTTCAATGCACCTTCCACGTCACTTGCCTGTTCAATGCGCATCCCCACGTGACCATAGGCTTCCGCGAGTTTCACAAAATCAGGCAACGCTTCCATATAGGACATGGCGTAACGCTTCTGGTAGAAGAATTCTTGCCACTGACGCACCATGCCGAGGTAGCCATTGTTTAACGAAATGATCTTGATTGGCAGGTGGTATTGCAAGCACGTCGCCAATTCTTGAATACACATTTGGATACTGCCATCGCCGGTAATACAACCAACGGTTTCCTCAGGGAATGCCATTTGCACACCCATCGCGGCAGGTAAACCAAAGCCCATCGTGCCCAAGCCACCGGAATTGATCCAACGGTTAGGCTGGCTGAAGCGGTAATATTGCGCTGCCCACATTTGGTGCTGACCCACGTCAGAACACACGTAAGCATCGCCCTTGGTCGCTTCCCAGAACTTTTCCACCACAAACTGTGCTTTGATGGCTGCATTCATATCCTGATTGTATTTCAGGCAATCTTCACGCTGCCATTCGGCAATTTGCTTCCACCAGTCAGCGAGTGCCACCGCGTCAGGGCGCTCAGGACGGCTACGAAGTTCTTCCAGCATATCCACGATGACGTTTTTGACGTCACCAACAATAGGTACATCCACTTTAACATTCTTGGAAATTGACGCGGGGTCAATATCAACGTGGATAATCTTGGCATAAGGGCAGAATTTTTCAATATTGCCGGTCACGCGGTCATCGAAACGCGCACCAATTGCAATCACCAAATCGGCATGGTGCATAGCGTTATTGGCTTCATACGTACCGTGCATCCCCAGCATCCCGATGAATTGCTTATCCATTGACGGAAAGCCACCCAAACCCATCAAGGTATTGGTAATCGGGAAACCCAGTTCGCGAGTCAACTCGGTCAATTGATGCGCCGCACCTGACAACACTACGCCACCGCCGGTATACAATATCGGGCGTTTTGCTTCCAACATCAGGTCAATGGCACGGCGTACTTGACGCTTATTGCCTTTCACCGTGGGGTTGTAGGAACGCATGGTGATTTCTTTCGGGTAATGGAACTCACAACGTGCCGTGGTAATGTCCTTCGGAATATCCACCAATACCGGGCCTGGGCGGCCTGTGCTGGCAATATAAAAGGCTTTCTTGATGGTCGTTGCCAATTCCTTAACGTCCGTCACCAAGAAGTTGTGTTTAACACATGGGCGCGTGATGCCCACGATGTCGACTTCCTGAAACGCATCGTTCCCAATCAAATGGCGTGGCACTTGCCCGGTGAAAACCACCAGTGGCACAGAATCCATGTACGCATCCGCAATGCCCGTCACGGCATTGGTCGCCCCGGGGCCGGATGTTACCAGCGCTACTCCGGGTCTATTGGTTGCTTTGGCATAGCCTTCGGCTGCATGGACAGCTCCCTGTTCGTGTCTTACCAGAATATGGTTGATTTTGTCGTGTTGCTTGTACAGTTCATCGTACAAAAACAACACCGCTCCACCAGGATAACCGAAGATGGTATCAACCCCTTCTTCCTTAAGACACTCGACGAATATCTCGGCACCAGTCAGTTCCACAGTTCACTCCGTAAATCGCGTGGGCGAAGGAAAAGACTCGCATCATAATACGAATGCATGGGGGATTACACCCCAAAAAGCGTGTGAGTATTGATTTTTTCAGGCTAAAAACGGCGGGCAAAAAAAAAGCCACATTGCGTGATGTGGCTTTTGAATTTCTTGGTGGCTACACCTAGATTCGAACTAGGGACCCCATCATTATGAGTGATGTGCTCTAACCAACTGAGCTATGTAGCCAAGAGGTCGCGATGATAGCGACCCTCACGGGTGTTGTCAACGAATTTTCAAACTATTGCACCGCCACGCCCGCTGCGACCAATAACAAAGCGACAATCACGGTCAAATGCAGGCGCATTTTTCCATAACTCGATGATAACTTATCAAATAACAGCAGTGTATCAATCACATAAGTAAACACCACCAAACCCGCCAACACAAATAATGCCCATTGAATCGGCAATAACAGCGCAACCCACGCCAACACACTTGGCACTACGCTAAACAGCAGCAACTTACCCAGTTCACTCTCATTCAGCGTATCTTGCATCCCCAACGCCACGCCCCAATGCACCGCGCCGAGGAAACTCAAAATAATCGCCGCATAGGCCGCCAGCCACCAATCCAACCGCACACTTTCCAACAGCGGCAGACCAGACCCCAGCAATAACGCCACCGTCAGAGCAAAAAACGGCACTAAGCCGCCATAACCTAGCCACCACATCACTTTGGGCAAAGCACGTTTCGGTTGCATGGTGTTCTCCTATTATCTGGCGTCACTGTTTCACAAAAATCAGCTTATCGGTGGCAAAACCAAGGCTTTTCGCCTTATCCACCAAACGCTGTTGCACTGCTGCATCCAGTTGCGGCGTGCGGGACAAAATCCACAAATACTCACGGTCATTGCCCACGATCAGCGCGTATTGGTAATTCGGATCGAGTTCCACGATATTATAACCGCCGTAGAACGGGCCAAAGAACGATACTTTCAGTTGCCCAACGTTTTTTGCACCGACGAATTTAGCGCGACCCTCCACTTCTGACCATTGCTGCTTGGTGGTGTTGTAACCCCGATTGATGACGCGAATATCGCCATCATCACGCGGGCTGTATTCCGCCGTTACTTGTTCCAAACCGCGCTCGAAGGAATGATCCAGCCGCGCCACCTCATACCACTTGCCCAGATAACGTTCGACTTGGAAATCTTTCACTGGCGTTATGCCGTCTGGAATCCCAGCACAGCCAGACAGCAGCAGTGCCAATACCAATAAATACCAACGTTTCATTAACATACTCCTTGTAAGTATCATGACGCTCAAACTTAACCCGTAAATGCCTCTTTGGAAGTCAAATACGCCAACTCATCCGCTGTACTCTCACGCCCCAAGGCGGCATTACGATGCGGAAAACGCTCAAAACGCCGCACAATTTCACGGTGATGGCGGGCAAATCGTACATTCGCGTCTAAACCAGCCGCTTCAAACAAACGCACCGACTCATCCTGATCTGCCAAATGCTCACTGTGCATCAACGGCATATACAGGAAAGTCCGGCGTTCCTGCGGTAACGACTGCTCAAAACCACGCGCTACCGCGTATTTCGTCACCGCAACCGCCTGCTGTTCAGTGGAAAAGCTCCGGGCTTCGCCCCGGAACATATTCAACGGGAACTGATCCAGCACGATACACAGGGCAAGGCAGCCTTCCGGCGTTTCCAGCCAAGCCTCCAACCCGCCAGCCGCTGCTTGCTCCCACAGTGTACCGAAACGCTCATGAATGTCAGCATCAATCGCGGGCGTTGAGGCAAACCAATGTTCCGGCATCGGTGGGGTATACCAAAAGTCGAGAATGTCATTAGGGGTAATCATGCGTTATTCCTTATCCGGTGTGTATCCGTCAAACCTATTCATAGCTTGTCAGCAGCCACAGTGCAAAAAGCCAAGACGCCACTAAGGTCTCTTGAAATACATTAGAAAACAC
>JBEUIR010000155.1:0-5819 GCA_040415395.1 Candidatus Thiothrix namsaraevi | reverse complement strand
TGCTTCGGAATATTTTCCCACCGCACTAAACAGCAGTACCAACAGAGTGACAATCAAACCACCCCGCAAAACACCAAACGCCCCACCCAACAGATAATCAACCCCCCCCAAGCCGACGGAAGACACCGCTGCGCTCAGCAAATGGTTAATAATCGAACCGACGATCAACACACCAAGGAAGATAACAATAAATGCTATCACCACTTGTCCTAATTTGCCTTGCCCATCAAAAGGTACATGCACTGCTAATTGTTCATAGTACAAAAAGGCAAACCCTAAAGCCGCAACCCACGTTATCAGGGAAAAGGCTTCCCTGACAAACCCGCGAATCAGCCCAATAATCGCCGATAGGACAATCAGGACAATAATGCTTATATCCAGAATATCTGCTGTCATGGATTACTTGCTACTGGTCACGAGACTGTCTTGAATGGCTTGGTTTTGTTTGTAACGCGACTTCATCTTCGCTTGAGCGGCTTCAGCCGCAGCGCGGTCAGCAAAGCCCGTGACACTAACGCGATAAACTGTCTTGCCACCGACATTAACCGACGCAACTGAGACATTGTGACCATCGGCTTTAAGAGGTGCAGCAGCAGCATCTGCTTTCGCTTTATCAGAGCTGGCCAAGACTTGAACAGAGAAACTACCTGCGCCGCCAGCCGCAGTGCCCGCTGCTGCGCCACCACCGGCTAAAGCAACAGATTTGGCAGCAGCGGCTTTCTCGGCAGCAGCCTTAGCAGCCTTATCGGCTGCGGCTTTGGCAGCAGCCGCTTTCTCTTCCGCTGCCTTTTTAGCAGCCGCAGCCTGTGCAGCGCCAGCTTCTGAAGTCGCTCTAGGCACTGGCTTTTCATTAACTAACACAACTTTCGAGCTAGGCTTTTTCTCTTCAGGTTCGGCAGCCGCCGCCGCTGGCTTATCTTTCTGAGAAGCGGAAGGAGCCGCTGCTTGGCTGTTTCTAGTATCAGCCGCCGCAGGTGCTTTAGCATCAACGGCTGGCGCAGCAGCAGGAGCGCTGCCAGTCGCCTGAGAAGTACTGGCTTTTGCATCGCCAGTTCCCATGCTACCCGTACCATCTTTTACTTTACCATCGGTATCGACCAAATCACGTACTTCACCACCAGCACCGGGGCGCACATCAAAACCAGTGGTATTAGGAACAGTCTCCGGTAACTTAACATCAACACTCGGAATCAGACTAGCGACACCGGTTTGCTGAGCAGTGATTGGGGCTTGTTGCGTGACCTCAATGCCAGCACCTTGTTGCTGGGCTACCGCATTCGGGTCTTCACCGACGATTGTGGGTTTCTGATCAGCACCACCAACCCCAGGGAAGCCTAAAATAGGCTTGGTTTCAGCCGTCTGATTCATAGCCAGATCTTGCTGACCATCACGGTTTTTGCCTTTCAGCAACCATGCCAACAGCAATGCGGCAACGAGTACCAGCACGACTGCGCCAATCATTCGTTTGGTTGTAGCCTTGTTATCCATTTAATTCACTGCTCCTTTAAAATTCATGACACTCAAAAACTATTGACTGGCGCTGTTTAGTGACGCTTATACCTTCAGCTCCATCGAGGGAACGATTATCTCCAGCACACCGGATACTACCAGAAAAGAGCCGAATGCCACCACTCTGTCGTGTTTTTTTGTCAGTAAACTCACGGCATCCCATGCGGTTTGAAAATCCGCGTGCTTGCAAATCGGCGCACGTACCCCATGCTCCTGCATGAACCGCGATAACGCATCCTGACTGAGCGCACGCTTGCTAGGCAAGGCAACCAGATGCCATGCATCCACATGCTCACCCATAACATCCAGCACGCCTGCAATATCCTTATCAGCAAGTATAGAAAAAATTGCAAATGTTTTGCCGTTTACTGGATTTTTTTTCAACCATCCTGCTAATTCAGTCGCCGCATGGGGATTATGAGCGACATCAAGGATGACTTCCGGCTGCTGCTGCACCCGCTGCATCCGCCCCATCAAACTCACTGTGCGTAAACCTTCGGAAATCGCCACCGGGCTGACCGGTAGCAAGTCGCGTAACTGTTGCAAAGCCGCCACGACACAAGCCGCATTCTGTCGTTGTACGTCTCCCAGCAACGCAGGCGGTGGCACACCTTCTGCACTGAAATCCAACCCGTATTGCAGCAAACGCGCACCAATACGCGCCGCCTCGCTGGCAATAGTCGCAGGCGGCTGCGGATCGCCACTGATCACCGGCTTGCCCGCTCGCATAATACCAGCTTTTTCACGCCCAATGGCTTCGCGGGTATCCCCTAGCCATTCCATATGATCCAAACCGATACTGGTAATAATCGCCACATCTGCATCCCACAGATTGCACGCATCCAACCGCCCGCCAAGACCGACCTCCAGCACGATCACATCCACCTTGGCTTGCAGGAAACACCACACCGCTGCTAACGTGCCAAATTCAAAGTAGGTCAGATCAATATCATCACGCGCCCGGTCAATCTCAGCAAACGCTGCACAAATATCCGCATTCCTCACCGGCACGCCATTCACAGCAATGCGTTCGTTGTAGCGCAGTAAGTGCGGAGAAGTGTAAGTGCCAACCTTGTAGCCTTGCAGCAGCAAAATCCGCGTCAACATGGCGCAGGTAGACCCCTTGCCATTCGTCCCCCCCACGGTAATCAGCGGCACGGGCACAGACAGCAAACCCATGCGCCCCGCGACGCAACGAATCCGATCCAGCCCCAGCTTAATTTCGGTCAGAAATTGCGTTTCCTGCCAACGTAACCAGTCATCGAGTGTTTTCAAGCAGCATCCAATACCGTGGTGTTAATCGGGCAAGATTTGTGTTGCATAATGGCTACCAAATCCGCAATGGTTTCGCGCATATCCCGGCGATGCACGATCATGTCAATCGCGCCTTTTTCTTGCAAGAATTCACTGCGTTGGAAACCTTCCGGCAGTTTTTCACGCACGGTTTGTTCAATGACACGCGGCCCCGCAAACCCGATCAAGGCTTTCGGCTCACCAATGTGAATATCGCCCAACATCGCAAAACTTGCCGACACCCCGCCCATCGTCGGATCAGTCAACACCGAAATGAATGGCACACCTTTGTCGCTCAAGCGTGTCAACACCGCACTGGTTTTGGACATTTGCATCAAGGAAAACAACGCTTCCTGCATCCGCGCCCCGCCACTCGACGCAAAGCAAATGTAGGGAATCTTGTTCGTCATCGCCGCTTCCGCACCGCGCACAAAACGTTCACCGACTACCGACCCCATCGAACCGCCCATGAAACGGAAATCGAACGCTGCCGCCACCACCGGCACACCCAACACCGTGCCTTTCATCACGATCAGTGCATCTTTCTCGCCGGTTTCTTTCTGAGCAGCAACCAAACGATCTTTGTACTTTTTCGTGTCGCGGAATTTCAGCATATCAGTGGGCGCAACATTCGTACCGATTTCCTCACGCCCTGCCGCATCCAGAAACACCTCCAAACGTCGCCGCCCAGACAGACGCATGTGGTGATTGCACTTGGGGCAAACGTCCAGATTGCGTTCCAATTCCGCCCGGTATAACACCGCTTGGCAGGCAGGGCATTGATGCCACAACCCTTCTGGAATGGATTTCTTTTCGGTATTGGTCGCGTCGGTACGGATGCGTGATGGTAGACGCAGTTTTTCAAACCAGCTCATGTATTCTGTTTACCCCTAGGTTCAAGCATCCAACGCGGTACGCATGGAAGTCAGCAAGTCACTGACGTTATCCATAATAGCAGCATGGTCATTCGGTGTCGCTTCGATCTGTTTGATCACCGCGCTGCCTACTACCACGGCATCGGCTGTTTTTGCCACAGCCGCTGCGGTTGCTGCATCTTTAATACCGAAACCTACGCCTAATGGCAGGTCAGTGTGTTGGCGGATTTTGGCGATATGCTCGGCAACTTGCCCAACATCCAGCGTGCTTGCACCCGTCACACCTTTCAGCGAGACGTAGTAAATGAAACCGCCGCCCGCTTGCGCCACCGTTGCAATACGGCGTTCTGGCGTGGTCGGTGACAATAGGAAAATCGGGTCAATGCCATGTGCGCGGAACAACGGTAATACGCCCATGCCCTCTTCCGGCGGCAAGTCTACTGTCAGCGCACCGTCAACCCCTGCCGCTTCCGCTGCTTTGGCGAATTCGGCGTAACCCATGATTTCAATCGGATTCAAATAGCCCATCAGCACCACGGGCGTGGTTGCATCGGTTTGGCGAAATTCTGCCACCATGCCGAGAATGTCGTGCAAGCTGGTATTGTGTTTCAGGGCGCGTTCGTGCGCTTGCTGAATCGTCGGGCCATCCGCCATCGGGTCGGAAAACGGCACGCCCAGCTCAATGATGTTTGCACCGGCTGCGACCATACGGTGCATCAACGGTACAGTGATCGACGGGTGCGGGTCGCCAGCGGTGACGTAAGGAATCAAGGCGGTTTTGCCCTGTGCTTTCAGAGCGGCGAAACAAGCGGCGATGCGACTCATAGCGTAATGCCCTCCAGCCGTGCAATGGTGTTGATGTCTTTGTCGCCACGCCCAGAGAGGTTGACGATAATGCTTTGGTCTTTAGACATAGTTGGCGCAAGTTTCATTGTGTAAGCCAGCGCGTGGCTGCTTTCCAGCGCGGGGATAATGCCTTCGATGCGGGTTAAGGCGTGGAAACCTTGCATCGCTTCCGCATCCGTCACCGCTACGTAATTGGCGCGACCGATGTCTTTTAACCAAGCGTGTTCGGGGCCAACACCGGGGTAATCCAAACCAGCGGAAATCGAATGGGTTTCGATGATTTGCCCGTTGGTGTCTTCCATTAAATAGGTGCGGTTGCCGTGCAATACGCCCGGTTTGCCAGCGCACAAGGGGGCTGCGTGTTTGCCGGTTGCAATGCCATCGCCGCCTGCTTCCACGCCGTAAATCGCAACGGATTCATCCGCAAGGAAGGGGTGGAACAAGCCAATAGCGTTCGAGCCGCCACCGACGCAAGCCACCAGCGCATCCGGCAAACGCCCTTCCTGCTCCAGAATCTGTTGACGCGCTTCACGCCCGATCACGGATTGGAAATCGCGCACCATCGCGGGGTATGGATGGGGGCCTGCAACCGTGCCGATAATATAAAAAGTGTCATCAACGTTCGTTACCCAGTCGCGCATCGCTTCGTTGAGCGCGTCTTTGAGGGTTTTTGAGCCAGAAGTGACAGGGACAACGGTTGCGCCGAGCAATTTCATGCGGAATACGTTGGGGGCTTGGCGTTGCACGTCTTCTGCGCCCATGTAGACGATGCATTCCAACCCTAAACGCGCCGCGATGGTGGCAGAGGCAACACCGTGCTGACCCGCGCCGGTTTCAGCGATAATGCGCGTCTTGCCCATGAATTTGGCGAGCAAGGCTTGACCGATGGTGTTGTTGATTTTGTGTGCGCCGGTATGGTTCAGGTCTTCGCGCTTGAGGTAGATTTTCGCGCCGCCGAGTTCGCGTGTCCAACGTTCTGCCAGATACAAGGGGCTAGGGCGACCGACATAGTATTTCAAATCACGGTCGAATTCGGCTTGAAAAGCTGGGTCGTTTTTGAGCTTTTCGTAGGCTTGTTCGAGTTCGTAGATGGGTTCCATCAGCGTTTCTGCGACGAAACGCCCGCCGTATGCGCCAAAATGCCCGGCTTTATCCGGCATGGCCTTCCAGTTATATTCGCTGAATTTCACGTTACCGCGCTCCTACGTAGACGATCGTAAAAACGGGGTAAGTTAGCATAAGTGGTAAAACCTAGCTATGTTACAATCGAGCTATCTGAACAGGAGAAACACCCAT
>JBEUIR010000154.1:0-5857 GCA_040415395.1 Candidatus Thiothrix namsaraevi | reverse complement strand
TCTGCTGGCGTCGGTCAGCAACATCACGACCATTTATTGCATCGCTTGCACGACTTGCAACATCGTTTCTTGCATATTCCCCCGTTGGCAATCGCCCCGCTCGCGGCAGAGCTTGAGCTGCCCATTAGCCAAGTAGAAGCCGTGATTGATTTCTACAGCTTTTTCCACCGCACTCCACGCGGGCGCATTGATCTGCTATTCAGCAATTGCACCAGTTGCGGCGATTTGACGCTGATGCATAGGCTGTGCGAATTGCTGGGCGTTGCACCCGGCATTACCCGTGCGGATGGTGCGGTCAGCATTGACGAAACCTCTTGCTTGGGCATGTGTGATCAAGGCGCATCAGCTTTGGTGAACGGGCGCATCTTGACCCAACTCAGCGCACAGCACTTGCCAACGTTGGCAGCGCTGATCAATGCAGGTACGCCGCTGGACGAATGGCCGCCGGAATGGTTTGCGGTGCAAGACAATATCCGTCAGGCGGGTTTGCAGCTCAGCGATAACGTGCCACTAGGTGCTGGCTTACGCGCTGCGTTGCATCTTGGTGCGGAAAACTTGCTGGCTGAAATCAAAAAGTCCGGCTTGCGCGGCAGGGGTGGGGCAGGCTTCAACACCAGCCTGAAATGGCAGTTGTGCCGCGCCGCACCCGCTACGCCCCGTTATGTGGTGTGCAATGCGGATGAGGGCGAACCCGGCACGTTTAAGGATCGGGTTCTGCTGCACAGCTACGCGACGCAAGTGTTTGAAGGCATGGCGCTGTGTGCTTATGCCATCGGAGCGCAACACGGTTATCTGTATTTGCGCGGTGAATACCGTTACCTCTTGCCGCCACTGGAGGCAACGCTCAACGAGATGCGTGAGGCTAACTTGCTGGGCGCAAACATCCTCAATCAGCCTGATTTCCATTTCGACATCAGCATTGTGATGGGAGCGGGCGCATACATTTGCGGCGAAGAATCTTCCTTGCTGGAATCGTTGGAACAGAAACGCGGTGTGCCACGGGTACGCCCCCCGTTTCCGGTGACGCACGGTTATTTGGGGCAGCCTACCGTCGTCGACAATGTGGAAACGCTGGTCGCCGCCACGCACATTGCGGTGCACGGCGGGGAATGGTTCAGGGCGCATGGCACGGCGCACTCCGCAGGCAGCAAAGTGCTCAGCGTCAGTGGCGATTGCACCGCCCCCGGCATTTACGAATATCCCTTTGGCATTAGCGTGCAAGACTTGCTGGAAGCGTGTGGTGGGCAAGACGCGCAAGCCGTACAAGTTGGCGGGCCTTCCGGTGCATTGATCGGGCGGGCGGAATTTGGGCGTAAGCTGGCGTTTGAAGACCTTGCCACGGGTGGTTCGATCATGGTGTACGGCGCACAGCGTGATTTGCTGGCAGTGGTGCGTAATTTCACGCATTTCTTTGCGCACGAAAGCTGTGGATTTTGCACGCCTTGCCGCGTAGGCACGCCGTTATTGCGTAAGTACATCGACAAGATTGCTTCCGGGCGTGGTACGCCTTACGACCAAGCCGAAATGGCACGGCTGGCAACGGTGGTGAAACGGCGTTCGCATTGCGGTTTGGGGCAAACGGCAGCAAACCCGGTGCTGGATTTGCTGGAACGCTTTCCGCAGGTTTGCACCGAGCGTTTGCTGCATCAGGATTACGAGCCGTTTTTCAATCTGGATGCGGCACTCAATACCAGCCGCGAATTGACTCACCGCGATGATGCAGAGGCGCATTTGTCATGAACAACACACTCTTTATCGACGGGCAAGCCGTCCCCTTCGCGGCTGGGCAAACCATTATGGATGCGGCACTCGCGGCGGGTATCTACATCCCGCACCTGTGCCACAAACCGGGCTTGTCCCCACACGGCAGTTGCAAACTGTGTACGGTGGAAGTGGACGGGCGCAGTGCATCCGCTTGCACCTTGCCCGCCAGCAATGGGATGCAGGTCGCCAACAATACCCCCGCTCTCAACGAGGTACGCAAAACCTTGATCCAAATGCTGTTTGTGGAAGGTAATCACCTGTGCCCAACATGCAGCAAAACCGGCGATTGCACCTTGCAGGCGTTGGGCTACCACTTGGGGATGCTGGATGGGCATTTCCCGCCGTTTTACCCGCGCCGCGAAGTCGATGCTTCCCACCCCACCGTGATGCTGGATCGTGACCGCTGCATTCTGTGCGAATTGTGTGTCCGTGCCAGCCGCGAGGCGGATGGTAAGAACGTGTTTGCGATTAGCGGGCGCGGGGCGCAATCCCACCTTATCGTGAATACCGCCAGTGGTCAGTTGGGCGATAGCGATTTGCAAGCGGAAGATTTGGCAGCGCGTATTTGTCCGGTCGGTGCGATTCTGATCAAGGGGCATGGCTACGAAGTGCCGATTGGCTTGCGCACGTTTGACCTGCATTCGGTGGCAGAATCCGCTATGGCTACCCCCATCACCTTGCAAAAAACGGAGCATCACGATGTCTAAAATCCGTATCGCTACCACCTCGTTGGCGGGTTGCTTCGGTTGCCACATGTCGTTTCTGGATATGGATGAGCGACTGGTTGGCTTGCTCGAACACGTTGAGCTTGACCGTTCCCCGCTGACGGATATTAAACATTGCGGGCCGTGTGACATTGGTTTGGTGGAAGGCGGTTTGTGCAATGCTGAAAACGTGCAGGTGCTGCGTGAATTCCGCCAGCAATGCAAAATCCTGATTGCGGTCGGGGCGTGTGCCATCAATGGCGGTGTACCGGCAATGCGCAACCACTATTCGGTGCAGGAATGTTTGGAAGAAGCCTATGTGAACGGTGTGGGCGTGGATAACCCGATGATTCCGTCCGACCCTGAATTGCCGTTGCTGCTATCCAAGGTTCACCCGCTGCACGAGGTGGTGCGGGTGGATTATTACCTGCCGGGTTGCCCGCCATCCGGCGATGCGTTTTTCACCATTCTGAGCGACTTGTTGGCGGGAAAAGCACCTTCCCTGTCGAAAGCCATGCTGCATTACGATTGAGGGTCTGGACATGGAACACACTGCAAGCAACACGCGCCGCATTGCCATTGACCCGGTGTCACGGGTGGAAGGACACGGCAAAATTACCCTGCTGCTGGATGCTGACAACCACATACAGGAAGCGCGTCTGCACATTGTCGAGTTTCGCGGCTTTGAAAAATTCATCCAAGGTCGCCCGTATACGGAAGTACCGTATTTCGTGCAACGCTTGTGCGGCATTTGCCCGGTGTCGCACCATTTGGCAGCCGCAAAAGCAGTCGATCAGATTGTCGGGGTGGATGAGCTGACCCCCAGTGCCACCAAATTGCGTCGCTTGCTGCATTTTGGGCAAGTATTGCAATCGCACGCCCTGCATTTTTTCCACCTGTCTTCGCCCGACTTCCTGTTCGGTTTCGGTTCAAATCTGTTGCACCGTAACATTGTTGGTGTGCTGGAAGATTACCCCGAACTGGCGCTCAAAGGCGTTAAACTGCGCAAGTACGGGCAGCAAGTGATCGCGGCGATTGCAGGCAAACGCATCCACGGCACGGCAGCCATACCGGGCGGTATGAACAAAGCCTTGGGCGAGGCTGAACGTAAAGTCTTGCTGGGCGACATTGCCGACATGATTGCTTGGTCGCAGGATGCGGTGACATTGAATGAAACCATCCACCTGCAACACCCGGAAAACCATGCGTTCGCCACCTTGTCGACCAATTATCTGAGTATGGTCGGGGCGCAAGGCGAACTGGAGTTGTACCACGGTGGGCTGCGTGCCAGCCGTGCAGATGGCAGTAATATTTTCGACCAGTTCGATTACAGCGGTTACGGTTCGGCGATTCGTGAGGAAGTGCGCAATTGGTCGTACATGAAATTCCCTTACCTGACGGCATTGGGCAAGGAAAACGGCTGGTATCGGGTGGGGCCACTGGCGCGGGTCAATCTATGCGATAGCATTTCTACACCGTTGGCGGAAGCCGCACGCTTGCGTTTCCGTGCATTTGCTGGGGGCGCGTATGTGCACGATACCTTGGCGTACCATTGGGCGCGAATGATTGAAGTGCTGCATTGCGCCGAATCTATCCAACAGTTGCTCAATGACCCCGATATTACCGGCACGGATTTGGTGGTGTCGGGTGGCGAAAAGCGCCGCGAAGGCATCGGCGTGATCGAAGCCCCACGCGGGACGTTGTTTCACCATTATCAGGTGGACGAACAAGGTTTGATTGAAAAAGCCAATTTGATCGTTTCCACTACCAGCAATAATCAGGCGATGAATGAGTCGATACGCTCGGTGGCTAAGCAGTATTTGGATGGGCAGGAAATTACCGAAGGCTTGCTCAATCATCTGGAAGTGGCAGTGCGGGCGTATGACCCGTGTTTGTCGTGCGCGACCCATGCGTTGGGCAAAATGCCATTGCAGGTGGAGTTGGTCAGCCATGAAGGAGCGTTACTGAACCGGGTGGTGAAGAATAGTGGGTAATATCCCCTCGGTCTTGTTGTTCGGTTATGGCAATCTGGGGCGCGGCGATGATGCCCTCGGCGTATTGTTGTTGGAAGCAATGGCGGCGCAACACTTGCCCGGCGTGGAATGCCAAACCGATATGCAGCTTCAGGTCGAGCACATTACCGATTTGGTGGGGCGTGAATGCGTGCTGTTCATGGATGCGGATATGACCTGTGCCGCGCCGTATGTAGTAGAACCGCTCACCGCGCAACAGGATGGCAGTTACACGAGTCATGCGATGTCGCCTGCGGCGTTGCTTTATGCTTTCCGGCAAGTGTACGGGGTGAATGCACCGCCAGCCTACCTGTTGCACATACGCGGCTATGCGTTTGAATTGGGGGATGCGTTAACGGAATCAGCAGCGGGGAATCTGGCGGCAGCACTGGCACGGGTACAGCATTTTATTCGCAAAAAAGCTTAGAAAACATGACTTTTGTCGCTTATATCGTGTACTAATTCCCCTATGATCCATGTGCAGTGCAACATTTTTCGGATTAAGGAGTGTCGTTATGCATAAGATTATGATTGACTTGCATCAAGATCATGTCAATTTGGCAAAGTTGTTGAAGTTGCTTGAGCAGCAGGCTGGCTTGCTCGCCACCGGCGGGGATGCGGACTTGCTGTTAATGGTCGATATTGCTGATTACATCCGCCGCTATTCCGACCAGATTCATCACCCGAAGGAAGATACCATCTACCGCGTTTTTAGCGCCCGTTCCGATGCAGCGGAAGCCGTCGTTGGGGTATTGCTGGCGGAGCATCAAGACTTACCCGCAACCACCCGTGAATTTCAAGGCTTGCTGGACAATGTGATTAATGACAGTGTCATCTTGAGCCGCCAAGAGCTGCAAGACAAAATCACGGCATTTATTGATGCTCAGACAGCCCATCTGAACACCGAGGAAGCCGAGCTATTCCCACTGATCAATAGCACCTTGGATGCGGCTGATTGGATTGCCGTCGAGCAATCCGTTGAGGAGCATAGCGACCCATTGTTTGGGCATCAGCTCATGGAGCGTTACCGTAATGTGCATCAATGGGTGATGCAGCAACGCGCTTGATATGAGCCGCCGCCTTTGCGTTTCTGCGAGGCGGCGGCGGGAACATTTGCTCCGGTTTTTTCCAACCCTGCACCTAGGGCGAACGATGCGCCAATTACCGTCAATACGGTAAAATCCAGCGAACGCCGCGCTAGTCCCGCATTCAGGCAACGTGTCAGCAACAATGAAGGCAATCTTGCGCTTGCCCAGTTCTTGCGCCACATGGGTGAACGTCGCCAGCGGGTTGGAATCACCCATCGTGTGTGCATCGCAACGCGGCGCAAGGTGCATTCCGACCCGTGACGCGCCCCATACCTCAATCACTGCATCG
>JBEUIR010000153.1:0-5861 GCA_040415395.1 Candidatus Thiothrix namsaraevi | reverse complement strand
CTGGTTTCGAGTTCAAACTCCAGCTTGTGATACCACACATCGCCCGGTTTCAAACCATTCACATCACGGAACACCGCAAAGCCAGCCGCCTGCAATTGCTGCTGAATCTCTGTGGCAAGATTCTCACCGTGGCTACCATCGCGGGCATAACTGATAAAGGCTTTGGGCATCAGATAAAAGTCGGCTGATAAAAGAAATGCTGCATTAATAGCAGACTAACGGTAGCTTGTGAATGCTGATTTCCGCGTAACTGTTCACATCCCTCCAAAAGAACCTCACCCCAACCCCTCTCCTTGACAGGCGAGGGGCTAAAAAACGCGACTCTTCCCCCCCTCGCCTGTCAAGGAGAGGGGGACGGGGGGTGAGGTTCTTCACCGGGGTCTGAACAATCACCACCAATCATCTGCAAAACACCCCACTTCATCAAATCCTGCCCCTCTTAATTAATCATACCGCCTTACAATCAAGGCAATAAAATCTATTATTGGACAACCTTCAGGATACCCCCATGAAAAAGTTCCTTGTCGTCAATGCTGGTCTTGCCGCGCTCATGGGTTCAAGCATGGCAGAAGCAGGTTTTTCCCCCTATTACGCCGGGGCAGCCATTGGTGCATCTCAAAATAATGGCAATGAGACCCAATTTTGTGATGAATGCACAGGCTCACAATTCACCATGCACAAGAAAAATACCGGTGGCGCTAAAGTCCACAAAGTCTACGCGGGTGCAAATTTAAACTCTGTGTTCGGCGTGGAAGCGGAATACGTTAACCTCGGTGACACCTATTCACTCGACATGTATCGCCCGGAATTCGGCATCCCCGGCGGACGCGCTGAAACCGCCAAAGCCCGCCAGAAAACCCGTGGTATCGGCATCAGCGCCAAAGCAAACCACCGCATTACCCGCAAAACATCGGTCTACGGCAAAGCAGGCGCATTGGCTTGGGAAAACAAAAACCGCATGGACTACACCAACCTCGATAATATCAATGTAAATTACAGAAGCACTGATCGTGGGGTTAGCCCAACCATAGGACTGGGTATCGAACACGAAGTAACTGACCGTATCAGCATCCGCGCCGGGTGGGATCGCACCTTTGATACCGGCAAAGGCGACCGTTTTCTGGAATTGGACTCCCGTAAAAACGTCGCGGACTTACACAGCGTCAAAACCGACACCGACATGATCTACGTCGGCGCAACCTTCAACTTCTAAACCGACGGCGGGGCAAACAAGCACTTGCCCCCAGCCTTAGTGATAGCGGCAACACGTTCAGCGTGTGCCGCTAACTCATCCTCACTTGCCGGAATCACCCGCAAACGGCTCACGTCTGCCGTCACGCGCCGAATGACTGCTCCACCTTGTTGTCCATCACGATTGCCATCTTCCGCCCCCAGCAACAGGCTAACTTGCCCGCCGGTCATCGCTAGGTAAACATCTGCCAAAATCTCCGCATCCAGCAACGCGCCATGCAACGTACGGTGAGCATTATTGATTTCGTAACGCTTACACAGCGCATCCAAACTCGCCCGTTGACCGGGGAACAGTTGCCGCGCCATCACTAGCGTATCGGTCACGCTGCAATCATCGGTAATCGGGTGATGCGTCGGGTTCACCAAGCGCAATTCATGGTTAAGGAAGCCAATATCAAACGGTGCATTATGGATAATCAGCTCAGCCCCGCGCACATACGCGAGAAAATCATCCATAACCGCCTCAAAACGCGGCTTATCCGCCAAAAAATCATTGGTGATGCCGTGGACTTCAATCGCCCCTGCATCAATTTCGCGATCCGGTTGCAAATAAACGTGGAAAGTACTTCCCGTCAAGCGCCGGTTGAGCATTTCCACGCAACCAATTTCGATAATGCGATGCCCTTCTTTGGGTTCGAGGCCGGTGGTTTCGGTATCCAAAATAATTTGGCGACTCATAATTTCTTCTCGTCGATGGCTTGATTAGCCAATTGATCTACCCGTTCGTTTTCGGCGTGTCCACTGTGACCTTTTACCCAGCGCCAATCAATTTTATGTTGCGCAGCAGCCACATCCAAACGTTGCCACAGCTCTTGATTTTTCACCGGCTTGCCCGCCGCCGTTTTCCAGCCTTTGCGTTTCCAGCCCGCTAACCATTCGGTAATGCCTTGGCGCACGTATTGGGAATCGGTCGTCAATACCACATCGCACTGGCGTTTCAAGGTTTCCAAGGCTTGGATGGCCGCCATCAATTCCATTTGATTATTGGTGGTCAAAGGCTGATAGCCATAGAGTTCCCGCTCCACGCCATTGTAGCGCAGCAATGCGCCCCAACCACCCGGTCCCGGATTGCCACGACAAGCGCCGTCGGTAAAAATTTCAACTGCATTATTTGACATTTTTTGGCTCTTTACGGGAGGCACGCCCTGCTCCCGGATTCACAATCATCCCCGGACGCAACAGCGGTTTGACCTTACGCGAAGGCAATAAAGGCGTCATATTGGATACTTTTTTCTGCACATGAATAATATACACATTGCCCGTCATTAAGCGGTATTGACCGCCCAACCGGTCTAACCAACCCGCCCGCTTCAAGAGGTAATCACCAGCAAATACCGGGCAAAAGCCTGTCGATGCGGTTTCACACACTTCAAACCCTAATACACTCAACCATTCACGCACCCGAAACGTCGAGTAAAACTGGCAATGCCGCGCGTTAGGGTTATGCAAGTAACGCAGTTGCGCCAAGCCCTTGAAACTGATTGGGTTAAACCCGATCAAGATGCAATGACCTTCCGGCACCAGTACCCGTTCGATTTCACGTAAGACCTGATGCGGGCTGCGGGTGCAATCCAAGGCGTGGCTGGCAACGACCAGATCCAAATTGTTTAGGACAAACGGTAATTGTTCAGGCACACCAATGATGCTTGCCTGTTCACTAGGCAATACGCCCAAGGAAAACTGGTTCGCCACCCGTGACTCTTGCAAAAATGAATGCTGACCTGCCAAGACACCCGTTTCCAGCGCGTAATAACCGAAAATATCCGCACTCATCCGACTGACAATACTTTGCACCCGCGCCAAGGTGGTCTGCCCTGCCGACGTAGCGTACCAATCCCTGCACAGTTTGACTCCGGCAGGCGACAATGAAGTTGTAGACGTGACGTTCAGCGATTTTTCCTTGTTCACGAGTGGCATACGTATTATATTCGCAGCAGATCAAACTAATCAGAAAAACTTATTGAGAGTATTGAGTTACTCGGCTGCTACCTTGCTTGCCATTATAACGACGAATCAAGGGCAACATAAGAACAACAAAGGTCCATGGGGTTTTAAACATGATAACAATAAACAAACAGACACTCATGGCTGCGTCTATCGTAGCACTGTTTACCGGTTCTGGCTGCTCCAGTACCCTGAGTAAACCGGAACACGCCAGCAAGCAACCAACACTGCGCAAAGCGTCGTTGCACACCGCCAACCTTGCCGGAACCCAAGCATCCGCCGCCGCTCAACAGCCATTGCAACACAAACCGACTTTAGATGAAGATTTCGATACCTGGGAACGGGTATTCCGGGGCTTCCAGCTCAGCAATCAATACAGCCAACACCCACAGGTGCAACGCTTCGTTAATTACTACGGGCGCAATCCTGAACAATTAAACCTGCTCTCCGAACGTGCCAGCGTATTCCTGCACATGATTGTGCACGAAGTGGAACGCCGGGGAATGCCTAATGAACTGGCATTGCTACCTTTTGTGGAAAGTGCTTTCGACGCGGATGTGTTTTCTCATGCCGGTGCAGCGGGGCTGTGGCAATTTATCCCGGATACCGGGCGGCGCTATGGCTTGCAGCAGGCGAAAGCTTACGATGCCCGCATGGATCCGTTCGCAGCAACCGGGGCAGCACTGACGTACCTGCAAAAACTCAATAACGATTTCAATGGCGATTGGTTATTGGCACTCGCTGCTTACAATTGCGGTGAAAACCGGGTGCAGCGCGAAATTGACAAAAACCGCGCCAAAGGTTTGCCCACCACGTTTTGGCATCTATCATTGCCCAAGGAAACCCGTGAATATGTGCCGCGTTTGCTGGCGTTCAAAGAGCTGATTGGCAATGCGCCACGTTACGGGATTACGCTGCCAGAAACCCCCAACCAAGCGCGTTTGGCGCAGTTACATATCGACAAACCCGTGGATTTACGTCAGGCAGCGCTACAAGCCGGTTTAGCACCTGACACCTTAGTGGACTTGAACCCCTGTTTCCGCACCGGCATTACGACCCCACAATATTCCAACCGCATTGTGCTGCCGCGCCAATACGCCAAGCAACTGATGGCTGTGATTGACGCCCTACCTGCTGCCAGCAATCGGGTTTACGCCAGCAGCTCAGCGAGCGGTTACAACAAATTGGCAACCACCCGTATCGGCAAAAAATCCAGCAAAATCGCAACAGCCAAACCGAAATCCAGTACCAAAGTGCATACCGTGCGGCGGGGTGAAACGCTGCAATCCATCGCTCAACGCCACGGTACTTCGGTGCAAACCCTAATGAAACATAACAGTAAACGCAGCTCCAAAGTAAAAGTGGGTGAGCGTTTAGACGTGATGGCAGCGGTTGAGGGAGCGGTCAACCACTCATGAGCGAACTGATTGTCATGTTTGATAAGCAAATCCTCAAACGCCTTGCGGTAAAAAAAACCAGCATTACGTTTGGACGGCATGGCAAGTGCGACATTGCGCTCCCCGACCGCACCATCAGCAATAACCACGCGCGGATTACGGTGGTGCGGGATGACTGCTTTCTGGAGGATTTGCAAAGCACCAACGGCACTTACGTCAACCAGCAACAGGTTGACCGCCATTTATTAGAGGATGGCGATGTCATTGGCCTAGGGAAATATCGTGTTGTGTTCCGTTCTGATCAGGGATTAACGCTACAACTCAAACGCCTGAGTATTCACCCCAAATTGATGGATTCAGGTTACACCGCTTGGTTGCAAGTACTGAATGGCAATAAATCCGGGTATATTATCCCCTTGCAAGCCGAACGCTTGGTATTAGGCAATCAAACGACCGGGCAAATCGTCATTGAGTGCTCTCGCCAAGGGCAGTATATTACACGGGAAACAGGTACGATGAATAACCACCGTGCCCGTACTTTGGTCGCTGGCGATACACTCAGGGTGGAAGAAACCAGCTTCCGGTTCTGCCTGAAGGATCATCATGCCAACAACCTTACCTCCCCCGAATAACGCTACATTACGCCGAACCATTCAACGCCAACGTGCGGCTCTCCCCCAAGCATTGCAGGCGCAACTTTCCCAACAAGCGGTAGATCATCTGACTACGCAACGCGCCTTCCGCAATGCACGGCATATTGCACTGTATTTGCCGGTAAGAGGTGAAGCCGACCCGCGCAATGTGCGTAAACAAGCCTTGCCGCACCAACGTTTTTATCTGCCGGTACTCTCCCCTTTTAAAAATGGGCGGCTGTGGTTTGTACGTTGGGATGCCAGCACCCGTTTCCGTCTTAATCGCTTCCGCATTCCCGAACCCTACCCGCGTTACCGTAACAGCCGCCTAGCATCCTGGCTGGATCTGGTGATTATGCCGCTGGTTGCTTTCGATCACACGGGTACACGCATGGGGATGGGCGGCGGATTTTACGATCGAACCTTTAGTTTCAAACGCACCCGCACCACTATCAAACGCCCGCATCTCTGCGGTTTTGCCTATAACTTTCAACAAGTCAGTCATTTAACCCGCCAATCTTGGGATATACCATTGGATATGGTGAGTTCTGAGCAGAGTTTTTTTCAGTTCCCTAGCTAGTGTTTACTTCGGTGAGTTCTTCGTGTTTTAAAAGTATTTCGCTTGACTCTGGGATCG
>JBEUIR010000152.1:0-5873 GCA_040415395.1 Candidatus Thiothrix namsaraevi | reverse complement strand
ACACAATGGCGCGTGATGGTTAGTTCCATTGTTGTACCGCCTGAAGTGCATCTTTAACCGGCATTCGTTCAGTCAGTTGCAATCCGTACAGCAAGTAACGCTCGACGGATAACTCATGCCCAAATAACGCAGCCGTGGCAGCATTCAAGCGTACTTGCTCTACTTTGACCGGACGTAAACGCAACATGCCATTGCGATGCAAACCAATGCGGATCACCAGTTCATCCTGACCGCTATACGCGAATGGATCAAAGCCAAACAATGCTCCGGTGAATACCACGCCCGGTGGTACTTCTTGGGTAGTGAAAAAATCTTTCAGGTTCCCTTTTTTCACCACATCCTGAATCCGACGTTTATAACCCGCCTCTTCGGTGAGATTCAGCCGACGAACCACAGGCGATAGCAAACGGGGTTGTTCAGTCATAAGAACGGAGGCTCGCCAAGGCATTGCCTCCACGTCACGGCGGTAATCTTTCGTTGGCAAGCACACGCTGGAGCGCATCATGCCCAGTGTTGCGGCTAATCCAAACATTAGTGCCTGATCGCTCACCAATTCCGGCAATGTCGCCGTACCGCCTTGTACCATCAGCGAGTGGTAAGCAAAGGGAGTCAGGGTTTCCGCCTGAATGCCGGTGATAATGGCTTTCATGGCAAGCTCCTATTGAAACCATTGATCAAACAGCTCTGCGACGTGAGGTTGTGCTTGCCGGTATTCTTGCTCCAACGCACTACCACTTTGATTAAAAGCGGCGATCAAATCAGCCTGCCACGCCGCCACTTCATCACCTTGAATCACCAGCTCATGGGCAGCTTGCAACAACTCATGCAGGCGGGCTTTCGCTGCAAGCACATCATTACCGTCACGACCTTGCAGTCCACGCAACAACTCGTAAGGCGAAGTGATTGCTTGTTCAAACTTACCACCATACAGACCTACGACATGAGTACGGATATTGATGCCCGTAACGGAAGTTTGCCCGCCATAACTACCCGCCATCCCGACACTCAATAACAAGTGTTTTAAGCCGATTTCGGGCAATACCTGACCACGGGTACTTAATACCTGAACCATGAGCGTTCCCGGTTTAATAAAATGGCGGGTAAACAGGTTGTCACTGTTCTTTTTACTTTCTGCATCAAACAGCGTGCCATCTTCCATAGCGCGATTATGAAAGGTTTCATCCACGCACTTATCTTTAGGCAGCAAACTCAATGCATCGGAATAATTGACAGCGGCACGTACTGGCAACACGCGATTGTCGTAGTTGGCAGAGTCACCAAATACCAGCGTATTCAGATCAAACGCAGCGGATGGATTTTGCCCCTTGTACAAGACGGTTTTGTTTTGCGGCAAACGCCCACCGATGCCCAGTGCTCGCAGAATTTGCAACCCACGGTTGCGCTCAATGTATTTAAATTTATTGGGCACAGCACGAACGTACAAATCATCTAGCCATTCAATATCGGTAATTTCCTGCTCCGCATTACGGAATACCACAGGCGCGACCGCTTCGCGGATGAGGACTAAACTGATCGACCCCAGATTTTTTAGCTTAGGGTGAATATAGGTTTTCTTGTCGTCAATCGGGCTTTCGGTGGTTAATGCACTGATGTTTGCTAAATACGGGGCGAGTGCTTTCATAACAAATCTCCTTGTGTCGGTTCGAGGTTGGTAGTGTCTTCAATCAGTGGGGTGGTTTCGGTAATCGCGGTACTACGGAATGCTTGTAAAAAAGCCATACGATAAACACTGCCCAATAAGCGACGGGTTTTCTGAGCGGGTGGTTTTCCATGCAAAACACCCAGCCAAACCTCGTGAACAAATTGGTGGGCAAAGTCCATACATGCCGCTTCTAGGGATTGTTCCTCACGGTGCTTCTTGGCAGCGGCTTCATCCTTACGTACCAAATTGGTTTCCAATTCACCGGCTATCCCGTGAATCAATGAAGCCGGATCAGATTGCCCAGCACTGCGCAACGCTAACGCACTGTCAAGACAAATTTTAAACACGCGCATTTCTACATTGGTAGAAACTTGCCCTATTGGGCGACGTTGAATACGGGTAGCGGCTTGCCCCAGCCGTACTAATGCCCCATCGGAATCTGACATAGCATGTTGCTCCTCTAATTGCTGAAACTCTTTGAAAAGGCGTGCAGCCAATGGCTTCATTGCAGCCGTTTTTGCATTTTGATGTTGCTTTAGCGCATCGTGGGCATGACACCACGCCAAACAAATGGCACTAAAGCGAGTACGCGGGAAGGAATAAAGACCGAGTACGTCGTAACCTAAACCCGGTGTGGAAATCAGTGTTTGTGCCATGTTCAAGGTGGCAATAGCGTCGGGGATTTGCTCCAAGCGCAACGCTTGATAGCCAATTAATGCCTTTAACACAGGTGGCATGGCATCAAAATAGAAAAAAGCTTTTTGGGCGGTCGGCAAACCACGAAATACATGAATCGGGCGACCAATACGCAAACAAGCCGATAGCAGCAAGCGCAACATATTAATCTGATCTTCAGTTTTTTCTGGAATGCGCTCCAAGCGTGCCATGCGGTAACGCTGCCGATAGACTTCCAAGCCTTTGTAATGTGCTTTACCCGGTTCAACTTTTTGACGGCTTAAGTCATATACCGACAAAGCAGCGAAAGTCTGCTCATTATTCAGAATCAAAGCACCAAACAAACCCGTCGTGACAGGCGAAGATAACATGCTAGGAACACCAGAAGGCTTGCCACCTTGAATGCTATACACATCGCTTCTCAATTTGTGTTCTGCCAGTGATACATGCCCAATAGGTACTTGCCCGTTTGCGGGAGCAGTAATGGAATCGGGTTTGCCATCACGCCCGCTAAAAGCAGAAACTTTGACTTCGTACAAACCAAGATTACTGGCTATTAAGGTGCTGGCGGGTTCATCCGTAAACAAACAGCGACCGATAACCCCTTCATCATTGGGAAAAGCGCGTTGTTTTGCTAGTAACTGTCCAAAATGCCGCTCGACCGCTTGTTGGACAGCAACACCTTCGCCCTCAAAGAATTGGCTAAACCCAACAGTGTCCTCCGTGCCTTCCAACCATTGTTGCAACAAGCCGGTTTCACCCCAAATGCGTTGATTTAAGGTTGTTTCAACCTCACTCACTGCTGTAACCCACAATGCAACTAATACATAACGTGATTGCTTGTCACCCATGTTTTGCAGCCATTCCGGTAGCGTTGTATCAACAAGCTCCAATAACTGGCGTTCACGTTCCGCATAATCCGGTAAGCCATTTTTCTTGCTGACGGGCAATTTCAAGTTAATCAACAAGGTAAGATGCGCCGCTTTCAACAAGTACTGTTGCGCTGAAAATTCCAAAACATCAGGATCTGGATAAGGTGTACTGGTTTGTCCGCTTACTTTAGGCCAGCGAGGTGCTAAACCAATAATCTTCAGGCAGTCATCTAGCGGCTGTTTAATGGATTCAATCAAACTGTTACTGATACGAAACAGTTGCCCGATGGTACGGCGTGGTTCTTTTTCCAGAAACGCCTGCAACCCTGCATGATCGGGTTTGCCATTTAATAGCTCAGGCAAACCACGGTTAGAAATGCTGATTTCCAGTTTGAACGGTAAATGACTGATCAAACGTTTCAGTCCATCTGCCTTAATCTTCTCGGCCTGTGCTTTGGGGAGCAGCATGAACAAACGTCCATCCTGATGCACTTCCAGCAAAGGAGGAATGCCCGCAATCCGTTGACAAGCAAAGGATAAACGGCGTTGCAATTCATCCAGTAAAAACGGGTGGTGCGGGTCAAACACATCCAGCGTTTCCCACTGCGACAACAGGGCGGAACTAAAACTTTGCTCTTGTTGTAAACGTTGAATAATGGCTTCTAAACCACCTTGCGCTCCATGCTCTTGCCACAAGCCATCCAACTTATCGGCTAATTTGACGTAGCGCTCGACTGCATGTTTGTAATGACGTGGAGGAGAAACCACCGCAGGATGTCGATAACGCTGGGAATCTTCCGCCTGTTCAATCAAAAAGCGAATTTGATCAGGCGTAAGTACAACCTCCTCACTTGCTAAAAATTCAGTGATACCGTAACGCTTGACCGCCATTTCAACGTGTTCCACCGTCAATTCTGCATCACGTGACAGTTGCAACATCTTGTCGAGATCGTGCAGGAATGCGATGGTCGCCAATACGGTTAAACGTTGACGCAACTCGCGTTCATCCATCTCCGGGTTTTCTAACAACCAATCCAAGGCTGCCAGCATTAATGCCCCGCGCACCACCGATAACAAGTGATCCAGCAGCGTAATATTCTGATTTTTCAGGTAACGCTCGCGTTTGCTTGCGTCATCATCCCAACCGCCTTTGCCGCTAATGCTCATCAGGTAGATGACACGTGGGTCGATAGATTTTTCAGCGTGAACGGCTTTTTTTAGCTCTTCACCCAAAGGTGCTCCGGCACGTTCTTTCAGCACATGCTTTTCTAAAATGTCCTGCATGAAACGGCTGTAAATCTCACCCGCCAGCGCATTGGCGCGTTGCATTGCAGTACTCATCGTCCCACTCCTTCTTCCAACAAGCCCAGACACCCAAACCCACTCCGAGTCTTTTCCCCAATTCCCGCGTACCATGCCAGTCGTAGATCGTCTTCACTGCCTTGCAGCAGTAACGGGGCTTGCATCCCAATCACAAAGCTCTTACGTCCATCCTGAAAGATTTTTAGATTGACCAGCACCGAATGCTTAGGGGTAGCTCGTAAATACAGCGAGTCAGGGTGCAATTCCAAGTTCACTTCACGCCCAGCAAGAAACGATAGTTTACGGTTTATCGTGGCACTCAAGCCCAGTGTCGGTGCATCCAAGCGGTCATGCCAACGCTTGCTCTTGCCTTGATGCGCTTCATCGCTAAGCACCAAAGGTGAATAGCAAATACACCCTAATTGTGTTTGCTGCGGTAAGATCGGGTCAGGTTCTATCTGCACCCGCGCCGCCGCAAAATTGACAAACGCTGCATCCCAACGCCGTTTGATGATATGTTCGGGTCTGAGGCGTGATAAAATTCGTGCGAGTGCGGGATCAGGGGTGGAAACAACCAAACTGTGAGCAAAACCCTGATGTCCACGATGCCAGCCGAGGGCAGCGAAATTCCACGGTTTGGCTTGATGCCCAATGATGTCACTGCTGTTTGCACCGGCTTCTACCCAAGCATTAACCAACGCATCATGGATTAAGTCTTGATGAGAATAGACCTGTACAGGTTCGCCCTTGGGAATTTGTAGTCGGATTCGTAACATTGCTTTGTCCTGCCGCTATGATTTTGTACAATCATTATCACACCATTTTTACGACCATAGCAAACTTGAATCAGTCATGAATCGCGACACATACAGACGTTTCGTCTACATTGAAACCTGCTTATACTGGGGAGCCGGTATTACCGCCAAAAAACTGGGGGAAACGTTTGAAATTGCCCGCCAGAATGCCCAAGCCAGCATCAGTGCTTACCGCGAATTACACCCCAGTAATATGCATTACAACCCCTCACTGAAACGTCACGAAGCCAGCACAACTTTCGAGCCGCATTACATCAGTGATAAACCCGAACTGTATTTGAATTATTTACGTGGCAACTACCTCACCAGCCGTTTCTGGAAAGATGAAGACTGGAGTGAACTCTCGATTCACGATGTCGACACCTTATTTCGCCCACATCTGCACACCGATATTACCCGCACCCTGGTGAGTGCTATCCAGAAACAACAAGTCTTGCACTTGTATTACCACGCCAAACGGCAAACCCATTATTTAACCATTGCTCCTAACCAACTGGTCTATGCCAGCCGTCGTTACCATATCCGTGCTTACCATTACGAAGCCAA
>JBEUIR010000151.1:0-5896 GCA_040415395.1 Candidatus Thiothrix namsaraevi | reverse complement strand
TGCTGGAAAACAGTGCCGGTTGGCTTTCCTTGCCACCGAATGCGCCACCCATGCGACGGCATTCCAGCACAATGTCTTTCTCGGTTAGCCCTAAGACGCTTGCGAGGGTTTTTTGGTCGTGGTGCGGGTGCTGGGTCGTGCTGTAAATCAGCAAATCGCCGTGTTCACGCGGCAAGGCGAAGGCAACCATACCTTCCAGATAGAAATGTTCCTGTCCGCCCAGATGAAATTGCCCGCTAATGCGGTGGGGTGCTTGTTGCAGGGCGGTTTCGGGTTGCCCGCGTTGTAGGTGTTTGCTGGGGAGTACGAATTGCTGCTGCTCGATAGCATGTTGAATGTCGAGGTTGTGCGGCAGGGTTTCATACTCGATCACCGCCAAACGGGCAGCGCGACGAGCCGCTTCGACGGAAGTGGCAGCAACCGCGAAAATGGCTTGCCCAATGTATTCCACCGTGTCGGTAGCGAAGATTGGCTCATCCTGCATGGCTCCGCCAAGGTTATTCGCACCGGGTATATCAGCGGCAGTTACGACAGCGATGACGCCCGCTGCTTGGCGTACTGTATCCAGATTGATACTGCGCAAGCGGGCGTGGGCTTGTTGGCTGATACCAATGGCGGCGTAGAGGGTATTGCGGGGTTCGGGCAAATCATCGGTGTAATGCGCCGCGCCCGTGACATGCAATTCGGCACTGTCGTGTTTGATGGGTTTGCCAACGCTCATGCTTGTACTCCCGTTGCGTACAGGGAAAGCGATTCGCCTGTGGTTTCCAGCAGGCATTTCAGCAGCAGGTTTTTTGCTACATTCATGCGGTAGGTGGCGGAAGCCCGCATATCGGTAAGCGGTTGGAAATCGTGTTCCAGCGCATTCATCGCTGTCGTGACGCTGGTTTGTTCCCACGTTTGCCCGATTAATGCCGCTTCGCAATGGCTGGCGCGTTTGGGAATGCCTGCCATGCCGCCATAGGCAATGCGGACTTCACTGATGTGCTGTTGCGTATCGAGTTGAATCTGGAAAGCCGCACACACGGCGGAGATGTCTTGCTCAAAACGTTTGGAGATTTTGTAGCAACGGAATAAAGAAGAAACCCCTCCTAACCTCCCCTTATCAGGGGAGGAACAAGACGGCAAGGGAATCCGTACCGCCTCTACGAATTCACCTGCCGCCAAATCTTTTTGTTGGTAAGCCAGATAAAACGCTTCCAGTGGTAGTTCGCGGGTCGCCTCACCCTTGCGCAGGCGGATTCGCGCCCCCAGCACCAGCAGCGCAGGCATGGAATCACCGATGGGCGAGCCATTGGCGATATTGCCTACCAATGTACCGGCATTGCGGATTGGCAATGAGGCAAAGCGTTCGTGCAATTCGCGCAGTGATGGGTAATGAGCGACGATGGCTTGAAAAGCGGCTTCCAGCGATACCGCAGCAGCGATTTCCAGCCAGCCATCTTGTGTGGTGATTTGATCCAGCCCAGCGACGTTGTTCAGGGAAATCAAGGTGGGTAAATCGCGGTGTTGTTTGGTAATCCACAAGCCCACATCGGTTGCTCCGGCTAATAGCGTTGCATCGGGATAGCGTTCCAGCAAGGTGGCAAGTTCGCCAAGGCTGGTGGGGGCGCAAAAGCGTTTGCTAGCGTGTTCCAGTAACAGGCTGTGGGGTTGTTGCGCCCATTGCGTCAGGGTACTGATCAGCGTTGTTTCGGCAAGGTCATCGTTTGGAAATGCGTGGGCGTATTCATACATGCGTTCCCCGGCATCCAGAATCGGGCGGTAGCCGGTGCAACGGCACAAATTGCCGGACAGGGCTTGGCTAATTTGCGGGCGGCTGGCATTGGGTTGATTCTGGTACAA
Source organism: Candidatus Thiothrix namsaraevi (assembly GCA_040415395.1). GTDB lineage: Bacteria > Pseudomonadota > Gammaproteobacteria > Thiotrichales > Thiotrichaceae > Thiothrix > Thiothrix namsaraevi. The sequence goes on along the minus strand of JBEUIR010000151.1, from coordinate 4,051 downwards.
GGCAAACAGCGACATGACGAAACCGGGTGTGCAAAAGCCGCATTGCGAGGCGTGGCAATCGACCAGCGCTTGTTGCACCGGGTGCAATTGCTTGCCGCGTTGCAGGCTTTCCACCGTAAACAGGGCTTTGCCATCCAGCGTTGCCAGCAACTGGATGCAGGCATTCAAGGCACGATAACGCAAACGCCCGTGTTGCAGATCGGCGACGACGACGGTACACGCGCCGCAATCGCCTTCGGCACAGCCTTCTTTGGTTCCCTTGCGGTACAGGTGTTCACGCAGGTAATTCAGCAAGGTGGTATCGGGGGCAAATGGCGGCGGGGTGTGCGTTTGCCCATCGAGCATGAAGACGATGCTGTGTTTAAATGTTACCTCGTCTGCATTCATTCGCTGTCCTCTGCTAAGAAGGGAGGGCAGAAGATTCTGCCCCCAACGACTCGAAGAAAAATTTATACGATACGCCTTAGAAATGGGCTTTGATCATGAACGCAGGGTTGCTTTCGTTCACGCCGTCAATCCCGAATTTGTTTTTCCATTCGGCGTGTTCAATCCCCACGTAAATCGGCTTTTTGGTGTTGAGCAATTGCTTGCCCGCGTTCCATTTGATTTGTGAGGTGAAGTTGGTTTCAGCGGCATGGTCGTCTTGTGCGGTGCTGGCATCAATAAAACCGTCGTACAAGAATTCGGCATTACCGACTTGGAAGGGCAATGCCCACGTCACGGTCACTTGCTCGTCATCGTCAATTTTTTCGTTATTGACCTTGTAGAGGTTTACATTGACGTATTTGAATTTGGGGACATCCAAACCCACGCCAACACCGGCAAGGAAATTATTAAAGTTTTGTGAGCCTTCCATTGTGCCAGCCAAATACACGTCTTTAATGATACCGGCTTTCAATTCTTTACCTGTAAGGTGGCTCAGGCTGGCACGCGGGGCAAGTTCAAAATAGGTTTCTTTGCTACCATTTTCGGAGCGCAAATGATCGGCGAAGAAAAAAGTGTCGCCCCAGTTATGACCACTGGCGTGTTCAAAGGTCATCACCTGACGCTTATCATCGCCCACTTCGTAATTTTGACCGTTAATGTAGGTCAGGCTGGCATCGCTCCATAATTGTTCCGCCAGCACTGCTGGAGAAGCCAGCACACCACACGTCACCACGACGCTGAAAAACGCTTTGTTTGGCATAAAATTTCACCTCGTTGCTATTCACTAAAACCTGACCAACTGGACAGCTTTCAGTGGAAAAGCAACAATCGCGCCAACTGTTTGTATGAGTGTGCAATATTCCCCGATAACCTTAGATATGTCTTAGATTGGGTAAGTTTTTACGTTATCGTCTAACAAGTCCCTGTAAAATAATGTGCTTGATTAGTGCGTAACACCGTCGTCATGGTGCATGGCGACTCGGCAAAAAGGTTAGCTTTCCATGTTTATTGAGCTTGACTCACACACCCCCAACGGTTCGGCAGGGCGTATTCGCAAAGACAATGAATGCAAAATCATTGCCGCCGCCGAAGCCGAATTTGCCCGCCACGGCTACAAAGGCGCAAGTATGCAAAGCATTGCTGACCATGCGGGGCTGCCCAAAGCCAATATCCATTACTACTTTGGTTCTAAATTGCGGCTGTATGTGGCGGTGTTGGCACACATCTTGGATATGTGGGACAAGCTGCTGGTGAAATTGGATGCAGCAGGCGACCCAGCAGTGGAATTGGAAGCCTACATTCGCGCCAAAATGCGTTTAGCACAGGAACACCCGCAAGCCTCACGTATTTTTGGTATCGAAATCATGAGCGGGGCACCTTACTTGCAGGAATATTTCAGAAAAGGTTATTTGGAATGGTTCAAGGGCAGGACAGCGGTATTTGAGGCATGGATGGCGCAAGGCAAGATGGATCGGCTCGACCCGGCGCATGTGATTTTCCTGTTGTGGTCATCCACCCAGCATTACGCCGATTTTGCCTGCCAAATCAGTGCGGCACTGGGCAAACCCGGTCAAACGCTGCAAGCGGCAGACTACGAGCGGGCAACCCAAACCTTGTTGCACATTATTCTAAAAGGTTGCGGGGTGCGCCAAAAACCCACTTAAAAGATTGTATACAATTTCATTGAGTATTGGATACAATCGCTTTGCCAATGCCAAGGAAGTTGAAAGCTAAGATGACTGGATTAACCACACATGTTCTGGATACCGCTAATGGTTGCCCCGCTGCGGGGGTGAAACTGGCGCTGTATGCTTGCCCGGAAAACGCTGCACGCATTCTGATAAAACAGGCGTGTACCAATGCCGACGGGCGTTGTGACAGCCCTTTGCTGAGTGCAGATGAGATGCAAACCGGCATTTGGGAATTGGTCTTCCACACCGCTGACTATTTCCAGCAGCGCCATACGCCGTTGGATAACCCGCCGTTTCTGGATGTGATTACCTTGCGGTTCGGGATTGCCGATACCAGCGCCCACTACCACGTCCCGCTACTTGTCTCCCCCTGGAGTTATTCCACCTATCGCGGCAGTTAGCCGTTAAGGAGTCTTGGCTGATGGAATCCCTTATTCTGGAATGGTTAGGTCTGGCGTTTCGCTGGATACACGTTATCACCGGCATTGCTTGGATTGGCGCATCGTTTTACTTCAACTGGTTACTCAACCATCTGCTGACTTCGGATGACCCGAAAGTGTCGGGGCAATTATGGGCGCTCCATGCTGGGGGCTTTTTCAATGTAGAAAAGCGCAATATCGAGCCGGGTAAACTGCCCGAACCGCTGCACTGGTTCAAGTGGGAATCGTATTGGACGTGGATGAGCGGTTTCGTGATGCTGGTCATCGTCTATTATTTTGGCGCGGAAGCCTATTTGATTGATCCGGCGGTCATGGCGCTGACCGCGTGGCAAGCTATTGTTATCAGTCTGGCAACCTTGGCGGGTAGCTGGCTGGTGTATCACGGTTTATGGAATTCAGCGTTTGGACGCAGCAACCAAACCCGCAGCACGGTACTGACGGCAGTCTTCATTATCCTCATGGCGATTGTGCTGACACAGGTATTCAGCGGGCGCGGTGCATTCCTGCACGTTGGCGCAATGCTGGCAACCTGGATGAGCGGCAATGTGTTTTTCGTCATTATGCCCGCCCAGCGGCAACTGGTGCAGGCGACCTTGGCAGGGCAGCCGCAGAATAAACAGCTTGCTAACGATGCGGGGCAACGTTCCTTGCACAACAATTACCTGACTTTGCCGGTGCTGTTTTGCATGTTCAGTAACCATTACCCCGCTACGTTTGGTGGTGATTGGAATTGGCTGATTCTGATCGCGTTGTTCGCCGTTGGGGTATTGGTGCGCCATTATTTCAATGTGCGTGAGAAACAAGGCAACCTCAAGGCTGGTTGGATGTTGGTGGTGGCGTTTTTCCTGTTTATTGGCACGGCGTTAGTTGCCAGTTATCCGGCGTTGTCGCAAAAGGCGGCGGGTGAAATCCATTTCAATCAAGTGCAAGGCTTGCTGCAACAGCACTGCATCAGTTGCCATGCGGCACAACCCACCAGCACCGCGTTTACCAGCGCACCCAAAGGCGTGATGCTGGAAACTGAGGCGCAAGCGCGTAGCCAAGCTACTCAGATTGCCACGCAGGTTTCATCGCGCATTATGCCGCTGGGCAATACCTCTGGCATGACGGAAGACGAACGCCAATTGCTGGTGCAATGGGCGCGTCAGGTTCAACCATGAGTGCCAATACGCTTAGTCCGTCGCAAGGACGTGATATTGATATTTACGAACAGGTGTTTGATGCCATTTTGGAACAACGCCTGATTCCCGGTACGCGCCTTTCCGAAGACAAGTTGGGGCAATTGTTTGGTGTTAGTCGCACCATTATCCGTACCGTGTTGCAGCGGCTGGCTTATGAAGGCGTGGTGGATATTCAGCGGCATCAGGGCGCGGTGATTGCCCGTACCACTGCCGCGCAAACCCGCCAAGTGTTTGCCGCCCGCAAGGCACTGGAACTGGAGGTGGTACGCACAGCCGCTTTAGTGGCTGCATCGCCCGCTGCTTTAGCGGCATC
>JBEUIR010000150.1:0-5908 GCA_040415395.1 Candidatus Thiothrix namsaraevi | reverse complement strand
TTGCCCTTATAACGCCGTTGTCACCAATAATCGAGAGTTACCCCATGCAACCCACCCTCAAACTCATCGCCTTCGACCTATTCGGTGTCGTGATTTCCGACGGACACCTTGTCACCCACGGTCTGCTGCCGCTGTTACCACCCACCATGACCAAAGCCGCCGTCAAGCCGTATTACGATGCTTACACCGGCGGGCAGATTAGCGAAGCGGCGTTTTGGGAAGGCATTGGTTTGACGCTGGAATCACCCATCCGCCAGCAGTTCCTCAACTTTTTTGAATTGGATACGGACTTGGCGGAAGTAACCTACACGCTGTCACAACGTTACCGCCTCGGCATCCTCTCCAATCTGGGGGCAGAATGGGGCGACATGTTGGAAGCGCGGTTTGCCTTCAGTGAACGTTTCGAGCCGCGCATTATCAGCGGTGCGGTCAAGTGCCAAAAGCCGGAACCGGCGATTTACGAAGTGCTGATAACAGCCAGCGGGGTAGGGGGTGAACACATCGCCTTCATCGACGACCGCCGCGAAAATCTGGCGGTGGCCAAGCGTTTCGGCATGACCACCATCCATTACCGGCGCGAAGCCGATGCGCACCCGTTTGAGCCGGATTACACGATTGAATCCTTGGCGGATGTTTTGGCGATTTTGTGAGACTTGCCGAACAGTTTGGCGGGCAATTCACGCACGTCCTCTTTCACCAGATACAACGCAGGCACCAGATACAAGGCAAGGAAGGTCGCAAACAAAATCCCGAAACCCAGAGACACCGCCATTGGGATCAGGAATTGCGCTTGTGTGGTCTTGTCCAGCAACAACGGGGTCATCCCGGCAAACGTGGTGAGTGAGGTCAGCAAAATCGGGCGGAAACGGGTCGCACCTGCCTCCCGCACTGCTTCCGCAATGGCCATACCTTCTTTGAGTTTGTGGTTAATGCGATCCACCATTACGAGGGAATCGTTCACCGCCACCCCGAACAGTGCCAACAAGCCGAACATGCTGCTGATGCTCAAATCCATGCCCATCAAGGTGTGCCCGCCGAATGCGCCGATAATCGAGAACGGAATCACGCTCATGACCACCAGCGGTTGGGCATACGATTGCAACGGAATCGCCAGCAGGATGTAAATCGCCAGCAAGGCAAAGCCCAGCCCCATGAACAAGCTGCCCATCGACTCGCGCTGCTCTTTTTGCTCGCCTTCCATGTCGTAGCCCACGCCCGGATGTTGCTGCAATTCTGCATCCAGCCACACGCGAAAATCGGCGACAACCTTGGGGATATTGATGCGCCCCTTGTCGACATCGGCGGTGACATCAATGACCCGCTGGCGGTCGACCCGCGAAATTTTTGGCGCACCTTGCCCTAACGTAATGTCCGCAACTTCGATCAAGGGGATTTCCGCGCCGTCGGTGGTGCGGATCAGCAGGTTTTGCAAATCTGCCAGTGAATAGCGTTCCTCTTTGGGGTAACGCACCATCACTTTGACTTCCGATTTGTCACGCTGGATGCGCTGGGCTTCCGCGCCAAAAATCGCATGGCGCACTTGCGTACCGATAGCACCCAGTGTCAAGCCGAGTTGTTCGGCTTCGGGGCGGATGCGCAATTGCACCTCCTGTTTGCCGCCTTCAAAGCTGTTTTTGATGTCGAAAACGCCCTCGTATTCCGCCATTTTCGCCTTGATTTTATCGGCAACTTTTGCCATTTCCACGAAATCATTACCGCGCAATTGCACCGCTAAGGGGCTGCCGCCTTGGGCGACTTCGGCACGGAAACTGACCTCCTGTGCGCCGGGGATAGCCCCGATCAGTTTGCGCCATTCGTTGGTTAAGGCGGTGCTGCTGATGTCCAGGCTGCGTTCTTCCGGGGCGGTAATCTCGAAGGTGACGCTGCCCAGATGCGATTTGCCGGTACTTTCGCCGCGCCTGCCGGAAGAGCCGGTTGCGCCAACCGTGACAAGGATATGCTGGATAATGCTCTCGCCGGTGGTCGGTTCGATGTATTTTGCCTGTAATTTGCTGGCAGCTTCCGCCATGCGCTCAATGTGGCGCGTGGTCATGTCAATCGGCGTGCCTTCCTGCATTTGCAAGGTGGCAGTGGCAAATTCGCCTTGCACACGCGGGAAGAAAGTGAATTTCATGCGTCCGCTCATGGGTAAGGTCAGAGTGAGGATAAACAAGGCAATGAAGATGCTGAGCACCAGATAACGCCAGTTGAGCGCGGTTTCCAGTGAGGGGCGATAAACGCGCTCGACAAACGTTTCCAGTCCGTTAGAAAACTTGCGCTGGAAGCGGGTGAATGCGCCGATTTCGTCGTCGCGGCGTGGGTGTAAGTGGCGCAAATGCACCGGCAATACGAATTTTGACTGGATCAGCGAGAAAAGCAGCACCGGAATCACGATCATTGGGATTTGCGCGAAAATCGGCCCGCGATCCCCTGCCATAAACAGCAACGGTGAAAACGCTGCCACTGTGGTCATCACCCCGAAAGTGACGGGTATGGTGATTTCCTGTGTGCCCTCGACGGCTGCTCGTAGCGGGTCGTCATGGCGTTTGACGTGCGAATAAATATTTTCCCCGGTGACAATGGCATCATCGACCACAATCCCCAGCACCAGAATAAACGCAAACATGCTCACCAGATTGAGCGTTACCCCCAATTCCGGCATCAGCCACAAAGCGCCGAGGAAGCTCACCGGAATCCCCAGCATAATCCAGAATGCCAGATCAATGCGCAGGAACAGGGTCAGCACAATAAACACCAGTATCGCACTTTGAATCGCGCTGGATGTCAGGGTGGCAAGACGCGCTTTAATGGTCTTGGAATTGTCACGCCAGTAATCCAGCGTAGTTCCAGCAGGCAAGCGGGCATTGCGTGTACTGATGTAATCTTTAATGGTGTTGGCAAGGGTAATCGCATTTTGGTCGCCGATGCGGTACACGTTGATGAAGGCAGCCCTGCGCCCGTCGTATTCGGAATAGAGTTCATCCTCATTAAAGCCATCGTTGATGCTGGCAATATCACCGAGGCGGATGGTTGAGCCATCCTTGCCGCTGATCACGGTAATATTGGCGAACTCCGCTTGCTGGTAAGCTTGCCCCAGACTGCGCACCAGAATATCGCCGCCACTGGTTTTGACCGTACCGCCGGGAATGTCGCGCGAGGCATTGCGGATGGCTTGCGCAATCGTATCAAGGGTGATCCCGTATTGACGCAGGGTGGTTTGCGGCACGCTAATGCTGATTTCAAACGGGCGTACCCCGCCCAAATCGGCTTGGGTAATACCGGGCAGGCGCAGCATTTCATCACGCACTTCCTCGGCTTGCAGGCGCAATTCCGCTTCCGACAGTTGGTTGCTGGCCAGCACCACACTAATGACTTCGCGGCGGCGGGTGAGCTGCTCGACCACCGGGCGTTCCGCATCGGCGGGCAAGCGGTTGGTAATACCATCCACACGGGTTTTGATCTGGTTGACCAGTTCGGTTACGTCGTGCTGTTTGTCGATTTCGATGCGTATCTGTGCCGAACCTTCTGAAGCATCACTGAGGATTTCGGTAATGCCTTGCAGGTCGGCAATCGCTTCTTCGACGCGGGTAATAATGCCGTCTTCGACTTCGCGAGGGGTCGCTCCGGGGTAGGCGACGGTAATATTGACAATATCCAGCTCAAATTCGGGGAAGACTTCCAGCGGAATGCGGTTAATGGTGGAATACGCTCCCAACACCATAACGAGAACCATCAGGATATTGGCAGCAACAGGGTTGCGGACGAACCAAGCGATCATGGTTTGGACTCCGGCTTGTTTTCACCCGCTACTTGCACGGCTTGCCCCTCAGTTGCCAGCGGCAACGGGGTGATGATCACACGTTGTCCGTTGAGGTCGGCATCGGTTTGAATCACTACGTCTTTTTCGGCATTCCACACGAGGTTAATCGGTTGCACGCTGACTTTGCCGTCACGCAATAGCAGGATTTCCTTGCCTTGGCGCACCGCTGAAGCAGGGACGACATACACGTTGTTGAAGGTTTTGCCGTCAATTTTCGCGGTGATGTATTGCCCGATACGCAAGGGAGCAGACACGCCTTCGCGTGCAATGAAAGGCTGATCGATTTGTGCAATCACGCTGATTTGACGGCTTTTTTCATCAAGTGCGGCACTGCTGCGTACCACTTGCCCTTGCCAAGCATCGCTGCGGTTGCCATTGCTGGGGCTGAATGCCACTTTGGGCATGGCGGCAGTGTCGGCGGCTTTGTCGCGGAAGGCTTCGGGCATTCCCAATAGCTCGTATTGTGCCAGTGAAAGCGGTAAATGCACTTCCACCGCGTCGGTGGCGTAGATCACGCCTAATACCGTGCCGGGGGTGATGTATTGCCCGACTTCGACACGCTTTTCCTGAACGCGCCCGCTGTAGGGGGCGGTAATGCGGGTGCGGGCAAGATTGAGCTTTTCTTGCTGGAGTTTGGCTTCGGCGGCAGCAATCGCGGCTTGGGCGGCGGCAATGTGCGGGCGGCGGGCGGCAAGGTCGCTTTGTGGGCGGGAAGCGTTGCCATCCAGCAAATTCCAGTCACGTTGCGCCAGTTTTGCTTGGGCTTGTTGTTCTTCTAAGGCAAGCTGTTTTTGCGCGAGATCACCTTCGGCAATGGTGATGGCATTGGTGTAATTGGCAGCATCCAGTTTTAGCAAGGTTTCACCCTTGTCAAAATAACTGCCAGCCTGAAAGTTCGGGGAAATCTCCAACACCTTGCCGGAGACTTCTGCCACCAGACTGGTTTGGGTTTGCGCCTTGACAATACCGGAAGCACTGACCTTGACTTGGTAGGATTGCAAGTTCAGCGGCTGGGCTTCAACCACGGTTGGGCGGGTTTCCTGCGGTTGCTTTTCGGCTTTGGGGCCAGTGGCAATGAGGAATTTGCCCAAGCCTACACCAATCGCAATGACCAGCAGGGGGAGGATGATTTTTTTCATGTGTACAAATTGTCCTTTGTCCCAATGGGGGCGGATTCTACGCCCAGATTGTGCAAGCAGTGTGAACGTTTAGCGGCAGCGCTACATGGCACACATACTGCCATACAAGGAGGGGAAAAGTGTTTATTCCATAGCAATTGTGCGCTTAGCATCCTGTGGTATGCTGAGACCTTCCGACAATAGCAAGCCAATCGCCATGACTGCACGCAAAAAACTCCCCATTGGCATTCAGACTTTCCGTGAAATTCGGGAAAAAAATCACTATTACGTGGACAAAACTGCCTTGGCGCTGCAACTGATTAACGGCGGCAAGCACTATTTCCTGTCACGCCCGCGTCGTTTTGGCAAAAGTTTATTCTTGGATACGCTGAAAGAGCTGTTTGAAGGTAATGCCGTATTGTTTCAGGGGTTAGCCGCACAGCATCAATGGGATTGGAGCATCCGCTATCCGGTGTTGCGGTTTAGTTTTGGCAGTGGGAAATTCACCGATACGCAAGGTTTGCCCAATGCGCTCAACACACAACTGCGCCATTTGGAGCAACATTTCGGCATCTCACGGCAATTTGAGGATATGGGTGGGCGTTTTGCCGATTTGATTGTGCAAGTGCAGCAGCAAACCGCCTTGCCGGTGGTGATTCTGATTGACGAATACGACAAACCGATTTTGGATGCCTTGGATTATCCTGAGATTGCCAAAACCAATCGCGATTTTCTGCGGGGTTTTTATGGGATTATTAAAGACTACGATGCGTACATCAAATTCAGCTTTCTGACCGGCGTGAGTAAGTTCTCGAAGGTGAGTTTGTTTTCTGGGTTAAATAACTTGTATGACATTACTTTGGAGCCTGAATTTTCGACCCTCTGTGGTTATACCGATCAGGATATTGATAGTGTGTTTGCGCCAGATGTTTGCGGGGAATCGTGCCATCCATGCAGTAATAATCCGGGG